>JBEPWR010000058.1:0-8642 GCA_041642335.1 Eubacteriales bacterium | reverse complement strand
CATCGTATCATATGCTACGAACCGTGGCTATATCGAAGCGATTGAAAGGGCCGGGGCTGTGATTGTGGAAGAAGGAGGACTTACCAGCCATGCAGCGATTGTGGGTCTGAACCTTCGTAAAACAACGGTGGTTGGTGTGGAACATGCCACAAACGTACTGAAAACCGGAGATATTATTACGGTAGACGGAAGTGCCGGTTTAATTTACAGCGGAAAGAGTAAAGTCCTATAATGATCAGGGATCGTAAGGAGGCGTATCATGAATTTTCATAAAACCCGTATTCGACCAAGATACAGCGAGACAGATCAAATGGGGATTATTTACCACGCTAACTATTTTCCCTGGTTTGAAGTGGCAAGAACCACCTTTCTGAAAGCCCTCGGAATGAGTTATCGGGAGATGGAAAAACTCGGAATTTATCTACCGGTAATTGAAGTGAACTGCAAGTATATCAGTTCCGCATTATACGATGACGATTTAACCATTGAAGTATGGATGGATGCATTTCGGGGAAGTCGGATAAAATTTCATTACCGGATTTTACGGCAGGATCAAGAGCTATTGGCCACGGGATTCACCGAACATGTTTTTTTCGATAAACACAAAAAACGGCCGGTGAACTTACAAAAAAATTATCCTGAGGTGTATCAATTACTGGAAAAAACTTATCAGTCCTAAGAGGTGAAAAAATGCTTGGAAGACTAATTTTATTGTTCACAGTTGTTCCCATTGTGGAACTGTATATATTAATTCAGATCGGTAATGAGATCGGCGCTTTCAATACCATTATGCTGGTATTCATCACCGGGATTGTCGGTGCGGTCCTGGCAAAAAGTGAAGGACGTCAAATCATTGGAAATATTCAACAGGAAATGAATCGGGGAAGGATGCCCGGAGATGAGCTGATCAACGGGTTATGTGTTTTAGTCGGCGGAGCCATGCTTTTAACACCGGGGATTGTTACGGATATTTTCGGCTTTGTTTTGATTATTCCTCTAACAAGGATTTTTCTGATCAAATTTATTAAACGAAAAATAAAATCCATGATTACAGAAGGTACAGTGAATGTGTATTATAACGAACCCAAAGGCTTTGGCAGAAAGTCTTCTTCAAAGGATCAAGGTTCTCCCTTTGAAGAGGATTCCCCAAATGATTTTGGAGAAGTGAAAGATGTGGACTACGAGGAAGTTGATCAGGAGAAAAAAAATAAATAAAGCTCAAAGGCAGACATATGACAAAAGAAAAAGGAACACAGCATCAAAGTAGACGGATAGAGGAGTGTGCATATGGAAAAAAGAATGTTGGGAAAGTTGGATCTCGGAGGATCCGTGATCGGTTTTGGCGGCATACCGATCCAACGAATCAACGATGAAGAGGGAATAGAGGTAGTAAAGAGCTGCTTAGCATCGGGAATTAACTTTATTGATACGGCCCGAGGTTACGGGAAAAGTGAAGAGGTAATCGGAAAAGCCATTGCAGACAGTCGGGATCAGTGGGTAATTGCAACAAAATCCATGGTGAGAGACTACGAAAGTATGAAAAAAGATATTGAAATCAGCTTAACAAACCTCCAAACGGATTACATTGACCTGTACCAGCTTCATAATGTGCGTAAGGTAGAGGAATATGACAAAATCATGAGTGAGGACGGAGCCTATAAAGCGCTTGTAGAAGCAAAAGAAGCGGGAAAGATCAAAGCCATCGGCTTTACCGGACATGATGTGGATATGGCGGAAAGAGCCGTTGACAGCAAAAAATTTGCAAGTATTCAGTTTCCCTATAATATTGTGGAGAGCCAGGGGGAAAAGATCTTTGAAAAAGCAAAAAAAGAAGGCATCGGAGTTATCGTAATGAAACCCCTGGCGGGTGGGGCATTAGATGACGGCACCTTGGCCATCAAATATATTTTAAACAACCCGAATGTATCGGTGATTATCCCGGGGATGGATTCCATCGATCAGGTAAGAGAAAATGCGGCGGTTCCCACAAAGGATTATTCCCTTACAAGCCACGAACAAGAAAAAGTTGAGGCGATTCAACAGAAACTTGGCAATCGTTTTTGCCGACGATGTGGTTACTGTGCTCCCTGTGCAGTGGGAATCGATATTCCTGCCCAGTTCTTAATGGAAGGGTATTATTCCCGGTATAATCTGAAAGAATGGGCCAAATCCCGTTACGATGCCCTGGACAAAAAAGCATCGGACTGTATAAAGTGTGGAATTTGCGAGCCGAAGTGCCCCTATGACCTTCCTATAAGAGAGATGCTTGAAGAAGTACAGGAGGTTATGAATAAAGCCTAGGTTCTAAGGAATAATCAGTAAGCAAAAGAGGCTGATCTTTTATAAGATCAGCCTCTTTTCGGTTACAGGGTATAGTTAAAATCAGGATCATGGAAAGAAACTAGGATGGATCCCTTGGAGTTTCAGGATTGATGTGTTGAGGTGCTTCCAGAGGGGTTCCTATGGAATAATGGTAAAGGGATTCCTCCTCATAATCAACTATATTGAATACGACGGAGTCCACATTAGAAAAAGTCGTAAAGCTTAGTAGGAGGCTATCCAGGAGTGCTTTTTGCGAATCCTCGGGAAGCTCTGTAAGAAGACTTTCTTCAAAGGTGAGTTCCAGGACTGCCTTGTCTAAGCTTATGCTATTCAGTTCAACTGAATTTAGAATAAGGGGTTGGTGCTGTTCATCATAAAAATCGGAATTTCCTTCAAAGGTAAGTAAACGATAGAATCCTTCCGGATCCTCCAAAGCATAATCATCATTATAATAATTCTGACTTTCTCCAAAATCCCGGTCCTCCTCTAAGTAATTCGGGATTAATAAAAGTCTTTCGGTATCGGTTTCATAGCCAAAGTACAGAACCGGCCCGTCCGGTAATGTTACGGGGTCCTCTACAGGGACGCCTCCAAAGGCTTCCTCCCGAGTTCTCCGATCAAAGGTAAACTGTACACGGTTCGTAAAGCTCGTGGAGTTTACGGAATAAGCATAGGCCCTGTAAGCTTGTTGGCCGAGAATGGGATCTTCATCAAAGACACCCAAATCATTGCTCAGATTAATGGTCGCCAATCCGTCGTCATAGGCCAGGTTTTTCCAGGGAGGCATAACGCCTTCCTCAGGAAGGCTAAGCCCTAAATCCTCATGGGGACCGTCGAACAGTCCGTCCACGGTGGCTCGGATTTGCATCGAAGTATAGGGAATAATTCTGGTAAGGGGTACGGAATAGTCCGCCAATCCGGTAGGGAAATAAAGCGTCAGTGCAGTTTCACTACCGGGAATTTCAGAGATTGCCGGTTCATAGGTAAAACTTTCTTCAAAGGAAAAACCAAGTTCCAAGTTATCATCGTTCACAGGAGACAGGTCATCCCGAAGATCAAGTTGCAAGGTGAAGGATTCATAGGGATACCCTAAGGATTCACGCTCCAGTTCGATCGAAAAATCGATGACTTCTTCCGGAGCAATAGTTTGGCCAAAGGGAATATCCACATTAAAGTCGTTAAGATTTAAGGTATTTAATTGCCGGTCTCCGTGAAAAGTCGCAAACTCCACTAAGTCATCCTGAAAAACGACGGACTCCCCTTGGTTTTCTATGGTCATATGAAGCATAAAGGATTCCTCCGACTGCCGCTCTAGATCATGTTGAAAATATAGCGCTCCGGCTGTTTCCTCATCTGCCGGTTCATCAATCCGGTTGGAAGCTCTTTCCCAGAAGGATTCGGCGTCAATACGATCGAAATATATCGGAAAGCCCGTGGCCATTAAAACTAATATAAGTAAAAGCATAAGTTTCGCAATTCCTCTTAGCATAAATTATCCACCGCCTTTAAATTAATACTCTAGTACTATTATAGAATACTTTGAAGCAATAATAAACCGCATTATGGAATTTACCGATGATTTTATCGGAATTTTGTTGTAAGATGGAATTATCACAAGAAAATCAGGATAAATAAGGAGTCGTGTTAATGATGTTGAAAAAAAATGGAATATATACCGTAACCATCGAAGACCTAGGCCACAAAGGGGAAGGGATCGGAAAAGTAAAAGGCATTCCCTTGTTTATTGAAGGCGGACTTCCGGGAGATGAGCTGAAAGTGGAAGTGACAAAATTAAAGAAGAACTATGGCTTTGCCAAACTTCTGGAAATAGAAAAACCCTCGGATAAAAGAGTGATTCCCCGTTGTCCTATCGCAGAGGTCTGCGGCGGATGTCAGATAATGAATCTGGACTATTCAGAACAACTGAATATAAAAACAAAACGGGTCCGGGAAACTTTGAAACGTATAGGAAAGGTCGAAGCTCCGGTCCGGGAAACCATCGGAATGAACGAGCCATACCACTACCGAAACAAAGCACAGTTTCCTATCGGCCTGCAAGGAAATGAACCGGTTATGGGGTTCTTTAAAACCGGTACCCATGAAATCGTCAATACCGAGCATTGTTATATCCAGCATCCGGTAAATGATGTGCTGACCCGAATTGTTAAAGCCTATATCAAAAAACATTCGATCACCGTGTACAACGAAAAAAGCCGAAAGGGACTGCTTAGACATATGGTCAGCCGAGTCAGCTATGAAACCGGAGAGGTAATGGTAATTTTTGTAATCAACGGAAAAGAGCTGCCCCATGAAGAGGAACTAATCAAGGCCCTAAAAAGCGAAGTACAGAATCTCAAAACGGTAGTGTTAAACGTTAATACAAAAAACACCAATGTTATTTTTGGAGAGGAGACCCGAACGCTTTATGGAGAAGGCTATATTATTGATAAACTAAAGGATCTTTCCTTTTATATTTCTCCCCGATCCTTTTTCCAAGTCAATCCCACCCAAACCGAAGTACTCTATGATAAAGCGTTGGAATTTGCCAACCTAAATAAAGAGCAAACTGTATTTGACTTGTACTGCGGAATTGGAAGTATCACGCTGTTTTTAGCAAAGCAGGCCAAAAAAGTTTATGGGATTGAAATCGTACCGGAAGCCATTGAAGATGCAAAGAAAAACGCGGAACTGAATGGTCTTCAAAACACAGAGTTTATCCGTGGTGCCGCGGAAAAAGAGGTGCCGAAGCTTTATGAAAAAGGAATCACTGCAGATGTCGTGGTGATAGATCCGCCAAGAAAAGGTTGTGAGGAAAAGGTATTGGAAACCATGGTAAAAATGGATCCGGAGCGAATTGTTTATGTCTCCTGCAACCCTTCAACCCTAGCCAGGGATCTAGCCTATTTAGAGGAGAACGGCTATAATACCCGGGAAGTTCAACCGGTAGATTTATTTCCCCATACCAGCCATGTTGAAGCCGTAACACTGCTTACAAAAGACTCCGAAGGTTTGTAAGTAGATGTACGACTCATGTAAAGATTCCCCAAGAGACTAAAGACGATTGGAGAGGAATCGATTACTGAAGCCGTAACACTGCTTACAAAAGACTCCGAAGGTTTGTAAGTAGATGAGTATAAATAGATGTGGAGAACTTAGATGATACTATAAGAGGAGGAAAACAATGAAATTTATTTCGTGGAATATTGATTCATTAAATGCAGCACTAACCAGTGATTCGGCGCGGGCTTTATTATCAAAAGAGGTATTAAATACGATTTTGGATTATCATCCGGAAGTGGTTGCCTTACAGGAAACAAAACTGCCGAGAAATGGCCCTACAAAAAAACATTTAGAAATTTTGAAGGATAAGTTTCCTGATTATGAAATTGTTTGGAATGTTTCAGAGGAACCGGCCCGGAAGAGTTATGCAGGCACCATGTTTTTATATAAGAAGGACTTGGAACCATCCGTTACGTATCCGGAAATTGGAGCACCAAGTACCATGGACTCTGAAGGGCGAATCATTACACTGGAGTTTGATGACTTCTTCTTAACACAGGTATATACGCCTAATGCCGGGAACGGTTTGAATCGCTTGGATGAACGTCAGATTTGGGATGAAAAATATGCAGAGTATCTGGAAAAACTGGATGAGAAGAAGTATGTTGTTGCAACCGGGGATTTCAATGTAGCCCATAAAGAAATTGATTTGGCTCACCCTAATAATAACCGGAATTCAGCAGGCTTTACGGATGAGGAGCGTCAGGGTTTTACGAATCTTTTAGCTAAAGGGTTTACCGATACCTTTCGTAATATTCATGGGGATGTAGAAGGTGTTTATACTTGGTGGGCTCAACGGGCAAAAACGAGTAAAATTAATAATTCAGGCTGGAGGATTGACTACTGCCTGGTTAGTGACCGCATTGCAGATAAGGTGATAAAGTCTGAAGTTATTGATTCAGGTCCGAGACAGGATCACGCACCAATATTGATTGAAATCGATCTATAAAAAATAGTTTCTAGAGTAAAGTAATGGAACGGAGGCGATGCTGCCCCCGTTCCATTACTTTATTCTATGCTAAATGATACAAAAATTACTTATAAGCAAATTTTACTGGCTGCAGGAGCAAAGCCTCGTCCCCTGAATGTAAAAGGATAGGAACATATTGATCATAGTGATGATTTTCTTGAAATGGTTGCGTTGCCGAAAAAGATGGCATTCATCGGAAGCTCATATTCTTCAGCGAAGCGAATCTCCCTTGAAAAAGTTTGACCAGAAATTGGTGTCCTTACTCATAAAGGGTTCTGAAGGACTGGGGAAGCTTTTTTGTAGACCTGGTGAAGAATTAATCCACTAAGGAAAAGTATTGGATATTCGGTTAAATTCCTCATTATTATGGTATATATTCAAATGAGGAGGGTGTTTTATGAATAAAGATAAAAACAAACTAAAAGACTACTATGATAAGCGGGAACTTGATGAGTCTCCGGAACCTAAGGCGGAAATGGATATTTCAGAAGATGAACCGATTTTTGTGATACAAAAACATGATTCCAGCAATCTGCACTATGATTTTCGGCTAGAGGTGGACGGCGTACTGAAGTCCTGGGCTATTCCCAAGGGACCTTCAACGGATCCGGATGACAAAAGGCTGGCACTTCCCACAGAGGATCACCCCTTGGATTATGCGAGCTTTGAAGGCGTAATTCCGGAAGGTCATTATGGTGCCGGAGAGGTGATTGTATGGGATATGGGGCCCTATCAAAACACTTCGGAAAAGGAGGGTACGTCCTTATCGATGAAAGAGGCTATTAAAAAGGGTCATATCACCGTTAATTTAAAGGGGAAAAAGCTTGAAGGTGAATATGCGCTGATAAGAACCGGTAGTGAAGAGGACGCCCGTTGGCTTTTTATGAAAAAGAAAGATGATAAGGCCGATGCCAGAAGAAATCCCGTCAGCACGGAACCAAAATCTGTTATAAGTGAGAAAACCATAGAGGAAATAAAAAAGGAAGATCAAAATGATTAATATTAAGGAAATTATCTCTAAAACCGAGCGCGCTAAACTTATAGCCAGGGAGCAGCCGACATGGATGGATCCCATGCTTGCCACCCTAAGTCATGATGAATTTTCGGATGAAAAATGGATCTATGAACGAAAGTTCGACGGGGAACGGTGTGTAATCTATAAAAATGGGGACGATTTACGGTTAATGTCGCGGAATAAAAAAAAGCTGAACTTCCGATATCCTGAAATCGTAAAAGCGCTGTCCGATCAGGACTCGGACCGTTTTATTTTAGATGGGGAAATTGTAGCTTTTGAAGGGGATATTACCAGCTTTTCAAAGCTTCAGGACCGAATGCACGTAAGCAGTGAACAGGAAGCTAAAAGTAGTGATGTGGAAGTATATTATTACGCATTTGATCTATTGTATGCGGGCAACTATGATCTTACGAAAGTCCCGCTTAGGGAAAGGAAAAAAATTTTAAAAAAACTTTTGGAATTCAAGGATCCCATTCGTTATACCACTCACCGTAAGGAGGATGGACTTGAATATCTGAAAGAAGCCTGCCGTAAAAACTGGGAGGGTCTGATTGCGAAAAAAGCGGACGGGGAATATGTTCATTCAAGGTCAAAGAAGTGGTTGAAGTTTAAATGCAGTAATAGACAGGAATTCATCATCATCGGTTATACGGAGCCTGAGGGAGAACGTATCGGTTTTGGTGCCCTTCTGATCGGTTATTATGAAAAGGATCAGTTAAAATACGCCGGAAGGGTGGGAACCGGTTATAGTGACGACTTCTTAGAAAAAATGAGCGAAAAACTCAAAGATATCGAAATAGATCATTCTCCCCTTGATGATGAAGAAATTTCCGATAAGGATATTCACTGGGTTAAGCCAAAATTTGTGGGAGAGGTAAGCTTTACTGAATGGACCGGGGATGGTAAACTCCGGCATCCCAGTTTTAAAGGGCTAAGAGAGGATAAAGATCCCGAAGATGTAGTCAACGAAAACGTAAGAGCAAAGGGGATGAATGAGGATGAAAATTAATGACCGGAATATTGAACTATCAAATACGGATAAAATTCTTTTTCAGGAGGATCAGATTACAAAGGGAGATATGATTGAGTATTATAAAAAGATCGCTTCAGTAATGATACCCCACATGAAAGATCGCCCCCTAACCCTCCATCGATTTCCGAACGGTATCGATGAAGAAGGGTTTTATCAACAGGAGATCTCAGACTACTTTCCTAAATGGATTAATAGAGCTTCTGTTAAGAAAAAGGAAGGCGGGAAAGCCACCCATGTAATCT
>JBEPWR010000057.1:0-8652 GCA_041642335.1 Eubacteriales bacterium | reverse complement strand
TGTTACTCATCCTGGCCCCTCCCTTCTCTTAATTGATGGTTTTGAATCTCTTTGTTCAGTTCCATGATTTCCATTCCGATTTTCAGCAAGATTCGATCTACCTCTTCCTTTTCAATATTAGGACTTTCTAGAAGTTCATTCTGTTTTTCCTCTAGCAACTTTTTCTGATAATACAATTTATATTTTTTAAGATTAAATAAATAATCTTCCAGGATTTTTTGAATTTCTCCTTCTTGGCGGTCCAGAGAGGAAACTTCATCAAGCAAATCTTTATA
Source organism: Eubacteriales bacterium (assembly GCA_041642335.1). Classification (GTDB taxonomy): domain Bacteria; phylum Bacillota; class Clostridia; order Peptostreptococcales; family T1SED10-28; genus Isachenkonia. The sequence continues at coordinate 8,377 of JBEPWR010000057.1, read as the reverse complement.
CTCCTGTAAGCCATGATCGCTGGCATCTCCCTGATCCTTATCAAACAGATAGTTAACCAACTTTTGATGGGCTTCGATCGAAAAATCCTCGATTTTCACATGCTCCCGAATAAAAGGAATCTGACTTTCATTGTCGATCATGAATTTAATAATGAGCTTTTCCAGTTTAATGTGCCCGTCCCGTTCTATACTCGGCATGTTATATAAATAATGGGATCCCATTTTTTCTTTCGATCCATCTCGGACCTCACTGTCCTTTACGTAAGCTTTTGTAGACTTCCCGCTATTTCTTCTAATCTCGCTTAACAATGACTCTTTTGACAACGCTAATTCTTCTGCCAGTGCTTCTACATAAGCTTCCTGTTCAATGGGACTTCTTACTTTCCGAAGCACACCGGTTGCTTCCTTGGAAAAATCAATTTTTCCCTGTGTGCTATCTAAAGAGTGTTTGCTTCGTATAAGCTGTATTTGATATTCAATATGATTCGGGGAGTCTTTCACCCGTTGTTGAAAGTTTTCTTTGCCATGACGGCGTATAAAGTCATCAGGGTCTTCATCTTTTCCCAGAGATAAAATACGGATTTTCAGTCCTTCCGAATCCAGGATCTGGATGCTTCGTAGGGTTGCTTTAATTCCCGCTTCATCGCCATCAAAGGCTACCACAACTTCCGCAACGTATTTTTTTAGTAACTGGGCATGGTCTTTTGTAAGGGAAGTACCAAGGGTTGCCACTGCATTTTTTACTCCCTTGCCATGCAAAGCGATTACATCCATATAACCTTCCACTAAAATCAACTGATGGGCAAAGATATTTTTTTTAGCGATATTTAGTCCGTATAGGGTTTTGCGTTTGTTGAAAATTTTGGTTTCCGGAGAATTCAAGTATTTTGGCAAACTTTGATCCAATACCCGGCCTCCAAATCCGATTAATAATCCTCTAGTATTGAATATCGGGAAAATCACCCGGTTACGGAAACGGTCATAGTACCGGTCCCCTTTTTTATTTTTGATAATAAGTCCGGTTTTTTCGATATTTTCTTCTGAATAATTTTCTTTTTTTAAATGTTCAATCAAGGCATCCCAACGATCCGGCGCTAGACCCAAACCAAAGGCTTTGATCTCACTTGAGTTTACCCCTCGGTTCTTAAAATACTGTAGCCCTTTGTTCTGCACGGATGTCAAATTCCGATAATAAAAAATTCCAGCTTTTCGATTGATATCATATAGTAATTTTTTTTCCTGTTTTTCCTGATCGGAAATATCCTCTCCTGTGTCTACAGTGATATTTGCCTTTTCTCCCAGTAATTTTAAAGCTTCTATAAAATCCAGGTTTTCCATTTTCATAATGAACTGTAAGACGTCTCCTCCTTCTCCGCAACCGAAGCATTTATAAATTTGCTTTTCCCGGTTGATCATAAAAGAAGGGGTCTTTTCATTATGAAAGGGGCATAAAGCCTTATAGGATGAACCTGAGGATTTCACTTCAATATAGTTACCGATTATGTCCACAATATCATGGGCTTCTTTTATTTCTTCAACAGTATCTTCATTTACCCTTCCCATAGGATCACCTAATTTTTTTGTGAATTATCATTTCCGTGGGAAATCAAACCCACGAGCTTTCTATTATAACCATAGTTCTTCTAAAAAATCAATATTAAAATATCATTTAAATATCTCCTGCTTATGACTTTATTCGACATAGCTCTTTTTAATTCCTTCTTAATTCTAAAAAAAAATATATTCAGAAAATTATCTTGGTGTAGGAATAAATTTTTCTTTAAAAAGTTTTATAATATATCCGTCGGTGCAGCCTGCAATAAAATCCATAATTCCCCGTTCCAATCCTTCTTCCTCCGCGATGGATCGATACTTCGGCGGAAGCTCTTCCGCATGATTCAGAAAGTAGGAATATAAAAATTCGATTATATAGTGGGCCTTCTGTCGTTCTTTACTGCAGAATTCCCCTTTGTAAACTCTCGAAAACATAAAACTCCGGAGTTTTGCCATCATCGCTTTTGCCTCTTCGCTTTGATAGGTTTTTATTTTCTCCGCTATATCGATATTGGGATCACTCATCACTTTTCGAGTTTCTAAAATAAGGTCTTTCGTTAGGGTATTTACCCGTTGACTATGGGTATGCCCTAGAAAATCCAGTAAATCTTTAGGAATTTCCGTTTCCTTTAGCACTCCCACACTTAAACTGTCTTGAATATCATGACATAAATAAGTAATGCGATCCACGATTTTCACGATATTTCCCTCTAAGGTCCGACAGTAGGCCTTGCCGGTATGGTTTAAAATTCCATCCCGAACCTCAAAACTAAGGTTCAGACCTTGACGCTGTTTTTCGAGTTTATCCACCACACGAAGACTTTGTTCATTATGTTTAAAATGTCCGGTAATCTGGTTTAATGTTTCCTCACCACTATGGCCAAAACAGGTATGACCTAAGTCATGACCTAGACTAATGGCTTCCACTAAATCTTCATTCAGTCGCAAGGCTCTAGCCACGGTTCTTGATATTTGACTGACCTCTAATACATGAGTCAGACGTGTTCTGAAAAAGTCATCTTTAACGATGAATACCTGGGTCTTTTCCTTAAGCTTTCTAAAGGATTTTGAGTGAATAATCCGGTCCCGATCCCGCTGAAATATTGTTCGTATCTCACAGGGTTCTTCATATCGTTTTCGACCCTTACTGTTAATACTGTGCATAGCATATGGAGACAAGAGCTTTTTTTCTATGATTTCACTTTCCTGTCGTATATTATCACCCATAGGTGTCACTCCTTTATTTGAACTATGATGCTTAATATATACCCATTCTTTCAACAAATAAAAATAAATGGAGACAAATGCTCCATTTATTTTTACCTTAATCTTTTCACTGATTTAAAAAAAACTTATGCTAGGAGAATGTTTTATTCCTTTTCCCTTGGAAATTGGATAGCCGCTTGCGCCGCTGCAAGCCTAGCTACCGGAACCCGAAATGGAGAGCAGGAAACATAATCTAAACCGATTAAATGACAGAACTCCACTGAGCTTGCTTCCCCTCCATGTTCTCCACATATTCCAAGTTTTATATCATTTCTGGTTTTCCTTCCAAGTTCTATTGCCATTTCCATTAATTTACCCACTCCTTGACGATCAATTTGTTGGAAAGGGTCTTTGTTCAAAATCTTTTTCTCCTGATACTCTTTTATGAACCGACCGGCATCATCTCTTGAAAAGCCGAAGGTCATTTGCGTTAAGTCATTCGTGCCGAAAGAGAAAAACTCCGCTTCTTTCGCAATTTCGTCCGCGGTAATCGCCGCCCTTGGGACTTCAATCATTGTTCCAATAAAATAGGTGGCATTCGCCTGCTTCTCCATCAGAACTTCATTAATTGTTGCAATAATCAGCTCTTTTACATATTGAAGTTCCTTGAGTTCTCCAACAAGCGGTACCATAATCTCCGGAACCACTTCTAAATCCTTTTCATTCTTCAGTTCAACCACGGCTTCCATAATCGCACGAACCTGCATTTTATAGATTTCCGGATAAGTTACAGCTAAGCGACAACCTCGATGTCCGAGCATCGGATTTACTTCTCCTAAATCTTCAATGACAGAGTGTAAATGCGCTACGGAAATATCCATTTCCTTCGCTAATTTCTTAATATCTTCTTCTTCCTCCGGTAGAAACTCATGTAATGGAGGATCTAAAAGTCTTACCGTTACCGGTCTTGATCCCATTGCTTCAAAGATCTCTTTAAAATCCGAGCGCTGCATCGGCAAAAGTTTATCCAATGCCCGCACACGATCTTCAACCGCTTTCGAAAGAATCATGTTTCGAACGACCGATATTCTTCCTTCTTCGAAGAACATATGCTCCGTACGGCATAAACCGATTCCTTCCGCCCCAAAATCAATAGCCTGTTTGGTATCTTTCGGAGTTTCTGCATTCGTTCGTACTTTTAAGGTCCTAAATTGATCTACCCAGGACATGAACTTTGAAAAATTCCCGGAGAGTTCCGGCTTTTCGGTCTGAATTTTTCCTTTATAGACATTCCCCTTGTTTCCATCAAGAGAAATAAAATCTCCCCGCTTAAACCGCTGCTCTCCTGCTACGAAATAACCTTCTTTTTCATTCACTCGAATTTCGCTGGCGCCGGCAATACAACATTTCCCCATACCTCTAGCCACTACCGCTGCATGAGAAGTCATTCCGCCTCGAGCGGTTAATATTCCCTTGCAGGCCATCATTCCTTCAATATCCTCTGGAGAAGTTTCTGTTCGAACCAGAATAACATCCTCTCCCCGTTCTTTTGCTTCCGCTGCACCTTTTGAAGTGAAATAGATCTGTCCGGAGGCCGCTCCCGAGGATGCCGGGAGGCCCTGTGTAATTTTTTCCGCCTGATCAAGCATTTCCGGGTCAAAAATAGGGTGTAGGAGTTGTTCAACCTGATCCGGTTCTACCTTTAACACTGCCTCTTTTTCTGATATTTTCCCCTCTTCAACAAGGTCCACCGCAATTTTCACTGCAGAGAATGCAGTACGTTTTCCGGTCCTTGTTTGTAGAATAAACAACTTCTCTTTTTCAATGGTAAACTCAATATCCTGCATATCTTTGTAATGTTCTTCCAACTGATCACAGACCTTCACAAATTCCTCAAATACTTTCGGCATCTTATCCTTCAACTCCAAGATATCCTTTGGCGTTCGTATTCCAGATACTACATCCTCCCCTTGGGCATTTAACAGGTATTCTCCATAAAGCTTTTTTTCACCTGTGGAGGGGTTTCTGGTAAAGGCCACACCAGTTCCACTGGTATTTCCCATATTGCCGAAAACCATTTCCTGAATGTTTACGGCCGTTCCCATTTTATCAGGAATATTGTTGATCTTTCGATAAATTTCCGCCCTTGGATTCATCCAGGAACTAAAAACCGCTTCAACCGCAATTAACAGTTGGTCCCTCGGCTCTTCCGGGAAAGGTTCCCGGTTTTCCTTTAATACTAAATCTTTATACTCTTTGACAATCTGTTTCAGATTCTCGGTCTTCAGTTTTGTATCTTCCTCAATATTATGATCTTTTTTAATTCGATCGAAGATAATATCAAATTTGTATTTGTCAATTTTGAGCACCACGTCAGAATACATCTGAATAAACCGCCGATAAGAGTCATAAGCAAACCACTCATTCCCCGTTTCCTTTGCAAGTCCTACTACCGACTGATCATTAAGTCCCAGGTTTAAGATGGTATCCATCATCCCCGGCATAGAAATTGCCGCACCGGAACGAACAGAAACTAAGAGTGGATTCAAATTATCGCCGAACTTCTTACCGGCCCGTTCCTCAAGTTTATGAAGATGCTTGAAGATTTCATCTTTTAAATCGTCCCAAAGTTTCCCATCCCTTTCTAAGTACTCATTACAAGCTTGTGTTGTGATCGTAAAACCGGAAGGTACAGGAAGCCCGATACTTTTCATTTCCGCCAGATTCGCACCTTTCCCTCCGAGTAAAGCTTTCATCTCCTTATTCCCTTCTTTAAACGAATAAACCCATTTTTCCATATTCCGCCACCTCCAAAATTATTTTGTGTTGCCTACTTTATATCCTTTTTCTTTAAAAATCTCAAGAATAATACTTGCACTTTCCTCCACGGCTCTTGTGGAAACATCAATTACGGGACATTTTAGTTTTTTCATTACCCGATCCGCATAATCCAACTCCTCCAAAATCCGTTCCATGGATGCATAATTCGCACCATCTCTCAGCCCTAGGGCTTTAAGGCGTTCCTGTCGAATTTCAATAAGCTTTCTCGGATTTGTTGTTAGTCCAATGATTTTTTCTGAAGGGGCATTGAACAGTTCTTTCGGAGGAGTTACTTCCGGTACTAAGGGAACGTTTGCCGCTTTAATATTTCGATGGGCGAGATACATACTGAGAGGGGTTTTCGAGGTTCTTGAAATCCCTACCAAAACAATATCCGCTTTGTTGATCCCTCGCGGATCTTTGCCATCGTCGTATTTTACAGCAAATTCAATGGCCTCAATTTTTTTGAAGTATTTCTCATCCAACCGCCGTATAGTTCCCGGCTCTTTTTTGGGTTTGAGATCTAAGCGCTTACTGACAAGGTTTAACAACGGAGTCATGATATCCACCGTCTGAACCTTTACTTTTTCTGCCTCTTCTATTAGAAATTCCCGGAGTCCGTTAACAACCATCGTAAAAATGATAATTGCCTGTTCTTTTTTTGCTTCTTCCAATATTTCTAGCAACTGCGATTTTTCAGTGGTAAAGGGAAATCTTCGAAGCTCATAATTTCGCGTCTCAAACTGCCCGATTACGGCTTTTGCCACTTGCTCGGCAGTCTCCCCCACTGAATCCGATACAATATACAACACTAATGGTTTCTCTGTCACCAAAACCCCTCCTATTTTTTGCATAAATTCACAAATAATTCTGTAATACTACTTTTTGATACCTTTCCGATAATCTTCAACCGTTCTTTACCATTGATCTCTTCCACTTCCACCACAGGAAGACTGTCCACTTCATTTTCCACAATTCGATTTGCCGCTTCGATGATCGTATCACTTTTCAACACTGTGGCCAGATTCGGCATTCTTGTCATAATCATCCCTACGGGCATTTTATTCATATCCGTCCCGCCCATCAAGGTCTTTAAAAAGTCCTTTCGGGACACCACCCCGCTCAGGTAGTTATTTGTTACGACATAAATCGTTCCGGTATCTTCCAAAAAAAGTGTGACAATCGCATCATATATGGTTGACTCCTCCGTCACCACAACCGGCATTTTCATAACGTCTTCCACTAAGTACTTTTCCGCTTCCTGAGAAAAAACATTGATATCCGCTTTCCCGGAATAGAAATACCCAACTTTCGGTCTGGCGTCCAGAATCCCCGACATGGTTAAAATCGAAAGATCCGGTCTTAAGGTCGCGCGAATAACTCCCAACTGCTCTGCAACTTTTTCGCTTGAAATAGGCTCATTGTTTTTTACAATCTCAATAATTTGTTTTTGTCTTTTGGTAAGTTCTATGACTACCACCCCCTTGTTTTGCTACTTTGTTTGCAATTATGCTATGCTATTTGCTATTGTGCTATATTATATAATAATATTTACTCATTTGAAAGTCTTTTTTTAATTTATTTCCCCTAAATTGCCCTCTTAAACCTTGATTCCCGATATAATCATAAAAAAAGAGCCAATAGGCTCTTTTTATGCTTTCATAATATCCTCCAAATTCTCCAGCAGATAGGCTTTTCCTTCCTTGTTTATTACAACCATTTCATATTCCGTGCCATTTTTTTCCCGTTTTTCACTTTCGAAACCCATACCCAGGGAGTGCTCATTGGTGACGGTTCGTTTTTTTCCGTCTTCTAATACTTCTTCTGAAAGAACTTTCAGTTTCTTAAGCTGTCGATTAAGTTCTACACCGGTCAGTCGTTTACTCAAATGAAGATCAATGTGCTCGTTGATAATTCTTGAAAATTCGTTAACACCCATTTTTCTATCAGGTAATCGTACTTTCGCCTTCTGTTCCGGTGTGATAATAAATTCTGTAAGCTTTCGGTTGTTGTAGACTCCTTTTTTCACATTTTCAAGAACCTGCTTGGCAAAATAAAAACTTCGAATAATCTCCGGATCGTGAAGGATATGATCTTTTTTCACTTCCTTTTCCGTTTCGGGGTTAACCCCTTTTGCCAAATTATCCAGGATGTTCATCGTTTTTTCGATGCTTAGTTTCTCCTGCTGAAGTTCCTTTACTTGCATTTCTTCTGTAGCCATTTGATAACCTCCTCTAAGTTTTGGTAAACGTTTACCTTAAGAAGATTATATCCTATGGTTTTATCGATAAGGTCGCCTCACAGGCGACATTTGTATGAAATTTCTTATATAAGTATCTATAGACTTTTTTACATGTGATTTCACATGCTTTTCACTCCCTCTTCCTCCTTAATCATCAAAGATCGATAGCTGATGATCGTTTATTATCAGGCTTTCCATTTTTCGTTCCCTTATGATATCTCCCTTTCCTATATTCCCAATGAGTATCGGTGATTCAGGATCATGTTTTTGATGCTGCTCCTTGATAATTTCATATCGGTAATTTGCATAACAATAGGTGCATTGATGAAGGCAACTGTTATAACTGCCTATATCAATGCTTTCCAAACATCCACAATTGGATCGCTGATTCTTATCATGTCTTTTTTTGATCTTTCGACCGATTAAGGCTTCAATACGATCCCCATCAATACAGCTTCCCGGTTGCAACCCCTGAGGCGTCAAAATTCGTTTTTCTGCACAGCTTTTAATCGAAATATTATTTCTCCTAGCAACATCAACAAAAGCCTCAATTAA
>JBEPWR010000056.1:0-8671 GCA_041642335.1 Eubacteriales bacterium | reverse complement strand
AGGCGTGATTCAGGGTTTTTCCCTTAATTTGTCGGAGAAGTTCCTTTTTTAAGAGCTCCTGACCGAGTACCGTTGAAAATCCCATAGCTTTGTCTCCTTACGTCTAGATTTTAAAATGCTTTTCCACATCCACCACAAATACGGTGGCGCCGCCGACATTGACTTCAATGGGATGGGGTACATAGACTCCGGTGGTGCCCGATACCGGCGCGGGGGAGGTGGCGATCTGCTTTCTTGTTTCGCATTTTTCCTTAATGATGTCCATAACCTCGTCCACATTCTCGGTTTCCGTTCCGATTAAAAAGGTGGTGTTGCCGGCTTTCAAGAAGCCTCCCGTGGTGGCGAGTTTGGTCACCCGGTATTTGTTTTCCGTTAACCTGTCCAGGAGCTTATTCGCATCCTCGTCGTTCACAATCGCAATTACCAGTTTCATACCATAAACCTCCTTTAGTTTTTCAATCACAATCCCCTGAATCTCCCGGCGCATCTCCTCGATGCTTCCCGTGCCGTCAACGGCTTTGATCCGGTGGGGGTATTTCTTTTTCAGGGCCTGATAGCCTTCATAGACCTTTCGGTGAAAGGAGATTTTTTCCTTTTCCAGCCGATCGGCTTTTCCGCTGGCGCTCACCCGTTTTAATCCTTCTTCGGGGGACAGGTCAAACCACAGGGTCAGGTCGGGACGAAGTCCGCCGGTGGCGAAATGATTGATCTTTTCAATGTTTTCCTCTCCCAGCTCCCGGGCATTTCCCTGATAGACGATGGAGGAGTCCACAAATCGGTCACAAAGCACCACCCTTCCCTCTTTTAAGGCCGGAGCGATGACTTCCTCCACATGCTGGGCTCTGGATGCGGCATACAAGAGGGCTTCGGTTTTTCCCTTCATCTCTTCATGGGCATTATCCAGAATCAGTTCCCGGATTTTCTCGCTGATTTTCGTGCCGCCGGGCTCCCGGGTTAGGAGGACCCGGTAACCCTTCCTTTCAAAAAATTCTTTTAAGTACTTCATCTGGGTGGATTTTCCCGCTCCGTCAGTTCCCTCCAGCGTAATAAACAGTCCCCGCTCCATTCAATCACTCCTTCGATAGGATTCGAATCTTTCCCTCTTTTATGCCGTGCACCTTGATCCCGCATTGCTGATAGGCTTTGAGCTCATCAATATGTCTCCCGGTAATCCGCTCCCCGGGATAAATCAATGGAATCCCCGGAGGATAGGGTGTTATGGTCCTGCCTGCAATATGGTTTAGGCTTTTCTCCACCGCCACCCATTCTTTTTTTCGGTAAAAGGCCGATCGTATGGAGATTTCCAGGGAATCCGGAGTGATGCTTTCCGAGGCCTCCTTGGAAAAGCCTTCCTTTAACGAATTTCTCAGGGAATTTTTCATCTTTTCCCTATTATATAATGTATATAATGATTTTTCCAGTTCCTGAAAGGCGAAATACAGTTTTTGCAGATCTTTTTCCGTGTTTCCCATGGAGGAAAGGGCCAGAATCCCCTGAGGCATGGCAAGTTCCATATCAATCTGATGCTCCTCCCGGAGATATTTTTCCACCTCCGGTCCGGACATTCCGCTGTCCTGGGTATCAATCCATATTTTTGTGGGGTCCTTGCCCGGCTCCCGGTCCAGATGAAAAAGACGGAGCTGCTGAAATTGTTCCTGGAATTCGTCAACCCCTAAAAGGAGCTCTCGCATTTTTTCCCGGCCCACCGCCTGGTAGAGCCTGGTCCCCTGTTCAATGGAGGCCATCAGCACATAGGAGGGGCTTGAACTTTGATGGATGTTTAATTGGGCCTGCAGGCGTTCCCGGTCCACGGCATCGCCCCGGACAAAGAGTACCGCAGTCTGGGTCATGGCCGGCAGGGTTTTATGAAAACTCATCACCGTAAGGTCCGCGCCGACAGAGACCCCGGAGGCCGGCAGCCGCGAATCAAGGTCCAGATGGGCCCCATGAGCTTGATCCACCCATAGAAGCTTCTCGTACTTTTTTGTATATTCCCGGATTTCCAGAAGCTCGGCCCCTCTTCCGTAGTAGTTCGGATGGGTAATCAGCACGCCTGTACAGTTCGGATACGCCCTAAGGCCCGCGCTCACCCGCTCGACGGTGATGCCTCTTGGAATTTTCAGCTCAGGATCCATTTCCGGTTCCATAAAGCGGGGAGTCAAATCCCCCAAAATCAGGGCATGGATCACTGACTGGTGGACATCCCTCGGCAAAAGAATTTCATCCCCGGGCTTTGTCTGGGACAAAAGCATCGATAGAATCCCTCCGCTGGAGCCGTTTACGAGATAATAGGCATGATCACTCCCGAAGACCTCGGCGGTCCACTGCTGGGACTCCTCTAATACGCCGGAGGGGTCCTGGAGCTGATCGGTTTCATAAATTTCCGTAGTGTCATAACCATAGAGGTGCTCCTGAATGCCGCCGTCTCCGAGGGCTTCAAAGGCTTTTCCGCCTTTATGGCCCGGGGTATGAAAGGACGTTCGTTTTTTATGGGTAAGGTTTTTTAACAGCGATAGTAAGGGCGGGGCCATGGCTTCTCCTTCTTTCTAGGTTTTTAATCGAAAATCCTGCCTACAGAAAAAGGGCTCAAGAAGCCCTCTTAGAGTTGTTTTTGTTGTTTTGATTGGATTTCCCGCTGCAAGACCCTCAAAAATTCGGGGCTCGGTTGAATAATAAAGCGGTAGTGGTGCTTTCCTTCCTGGAATTTTCCCACATACAGTCCCTCGCCCTGCATTCTGCAGGAAAAGGTATAGGTCCGTTTCACATTTTTCCCCGGGTTTTTTACCTTCTCCTCTTTCAAAGGAAGGACCTCGGAAATGTCCCAAAGCTTCACCCGAAGCATCAGTTTTTCCCGGGAACCGATTTTTTTAAACACCAATAGATCATTATCGATAATGGAATAAATGTATTCCGCTAATTTTCGATTGATTAAATAGGAGGTGATCACCACCGCGATAATAATTACAATAATACTGATAATTCCGCCCCATAAGGGAGGTACTGCATTGGATAGCATAATCAGTCCGTTAACCCCTAAAATGATCAGGGCAACATAAATCGCCGCCGTTTTCATCGACGGTTTTTCCTTGACGGAACATCGAGCCATTTTTCCCATATTCTTCACCTCTTACTACTTTTCTACGGCCTGGGCCTATGATTTTTCTTCCTACTGCCTTTTTCCGGATCCGCGGACTTTTTTGTACTCGACGACTTTTTCCTAGTCGGCGATTTTTTCCTAATCCGGGGTCTGGTCTTCTTTTTTTCCTGATAATCCTTAAAGTAATCCCGAAACAGATCCTGTATGAAAAAAGAAAAAATGATGAAAGTAACCACCACCAAAATGATGAAAATCACCATTTCCACGGTTGCATACCGTTTAAGAAACTGAAAGATGTTTTCCAGTAATTCCATGGTGCTCCCTCCATATTCTCCCGTAAAAGTTTCGATCTTCCCTATTATAATACAAAGTCCCGGGGAATTCAAAATATTTTCCGGGGAAAGCCTTATTTTTTCAACTTTTTCAGGGAAAAATAAAATACGACGCCGTCGGATTCATTATAGGTACCGAAATCACTGTCCATTAAGGCCAAAAGCCCCTCTACAATGGATAGTCCCAGACCGCTGCCTTTTTTCTCTTCCCGCTTATAAAAGCTTTCCCAAACCTTTTTCTGATCCGACTCGGATAAGGGCGGGCCCTGATTTTTGATCTCCATTCGGATTTGTTCCCCCGGGATTTTTTCCGGCCCCGACGTCCCGGCAGCCTCCTTAATTCGAACTTCGATTTGGTGCCCTTCCCCGTGCTCGATGGCATTTTTGAGAAAATTACTGAGGATCTGTTCAAGACGGTAAGGATCCGCCTGAACCAGTACCTCGGACTCCTTTAACTGATCCTGTAAGTCCAGGGTTTTCCCGGGGTCAATGGCCTGCATTTTCTCCATCACGCTTTTCGTGAAGTTTTTGATATCCACCGCTTCTTCCTTCAGTTCCACATGCTTTGTCTCCAGCCTGGAAAGATCCAGTATTTCCCTAAGCATCAGATCCATCTTCGTACTTTCCTCCTGCAGAATTCTAAGGTAGCGCTGCTGATCTTCGGGTTTTTCATAAACCCGGTCCTCCAGCGCTTCGGCATAGCCCTTGATTACAGCAATAGGGGTTTTCAGTTCATGGGATACCCTGGCGATAAATTCCCGCCGAAGGTTTTTTAGGTTTTTTTCCTTCTCCAGCTCCCGGTGCAGCTGATTGATGGTCTCCTTTAAGGAAATGGTCAGATGATTTAAGGTATTTCCCAGCTCTCCCACTTCCCCTTTTTCTTCCCCCCTGTATCGAACATCAAAATTCATCCGGTTCATTTCCTTTGCCACCTGATTCAAATCCTCAATGGGCTTTGCAATCCTTCTGGAGAAGATAAAAGAAAGAACAAAGGCCAGGATGCCTCCGAAAAGGAGAATCCAGAGATAAAAGTCCTGGGTCACCTGAATGCCTTCCTGAATGGGGTTTAGGGTGGTCTGCAGGCGGATAATGATTTCCTCTCCCATTACATAGGTTGATAAAAGATCCCGGTCCTGATTTCTGCCGGCCATGTTCCCGTGGCCAAATTCTTCGATCTCCCGGGTGGAAAAAATCCCTTCCTCCTGCAGGATGCCTAAAACCTCTCCGCTGAGATTTCCTCTTCGGCCCATGCCCATCATGGGCATGGATCCCCGGGGATCGGTTTCATAGAGCATTTCCCCCTGACGGGAAAAAAGCGCAATCTCGGACCCAAGAACCTGGGACTGCTGATCCAAATAAGCGCTTACCTCCTCGCTTACCTGTCCTTCGGGCTGAATTTCTCGGACAAGCTCTCTTCCCCGCTCTTCGAGATTTTCCGTTCGCTGATCAAAGTAATATCCCTCCAGGAACTGGGTCTGCATAAACCATAAAATCCCGATCAGAAGCAGGGTAAGAATCATAAAGGCCGTAAAGAGCTTTGCAAAAATCGTGGTTCCTTTCATCCTACTCCTCCTCTAAACGGTAGCCGATTCCCCGGACCGTAACAATTTTTTCTCCCAACCCGCCCATTTTCTTTCTGAGCCGTTTCACATGGGTGTCCACCGTGCGAAGATCGCCGTAGTAATCAAACCCCCAAACCTTATTGAGGATCTGATCCCGGGTCAGGGCATGGGTTTTATTTTCCAAAAAAACCTGAAGCAAATCGAATTCCTTCGGTGTCAGGGACAGCTTTTCTTCGCCTATCCGGGCTTCATGCTGTTCCAGATCCAAAATCAGTTCCCCGTAGGTTAAGGTTCGGTCCTCCGTATCCTTTCCCCGTTTTAGCAGGGCCTTTATCCGGGCAATAACCTCCTTTACACTGAAGGGCTTCGTCACATAATCATCCGCTCCCAGCTCAAAGCCGAAGAGCTTGTCCTCCTCTTCCTCCCTTGCGGTCAGCATCAGTACCGGAAGGCTGCTTTTTTTTCGAATTCTTTTAAGAATTGTCCAGCCGTCATATTCGGGCATCATCACATCCAGGATGACAGCATCGGGGTCTTCCAGGTCAAAAATCTCCAATGCCTCTTTTCCGTTCCGGGCGCCGTAGACCAGATACCCTTCCTTTTTTAAATAAACGGTTAAGAGTTCCCGGATTTTTTCTTCATCCTCCGCAACCAGTATTTTTTTTGTGCTCATGGGATTCCCTCCTTATGTACTACCATTATCCAACAAATCCGTTGTTTTCCTTTAGTATACCAAAAAAACCGACAATGATACATTGCCGGTTTTAATTCTTTATTTTGAGTTTTACTTTTGCTTATCGGCGATCCTCTTTTGAACCTGAGGATTTACCATCTTCCGCCTCGTCCACGGCCCATTCCCGGGCCCATTCCCGGACCTCTTCGAAAGCTTCCTTCTTCTTCAAAGGCTTCGCTTCGTTCTTCAAGAGTTTCCTTAAAGTCCAAGGCTTCCTCTTCGGTAATCTCTCCGGCTTCCACCGCTTCATCAATAACGCTAAACCGTTCCTTTAACCATTCTTCACGGTAAGCTTCAAAATCTTCGTCTTCCCAGTCTTCATCGTCAAAATAACAGTGACCGAATCCGTAACCGTCTTCCCGGTCCCAGTCATCCCGGGCTTCGTCGCTCCAGCCGAATCCTCTCATATGACCGAAGAATCCGTCGTTTCGGTATTCATCAAATCGTTCCTCACCCCAGCCATCCTCTGCCGGCGCTTCGTCATTCCAGCCGAATCCTCTCATATGACCAAAGAATCCATCGTTTCGATATCCATTAAACCCTGCCTCATCCCGATCGCTTAGGCTGTCGGCAAAGACAAAGCCTGTCATTAACAGGACTGCTGCGGTGATCAGTGCAATAACCATTCTTTTGTTTCTCATTGTATCTTCCTCCTTATATTTTTTGTACTGTTTTTTTATTCCCTCTGTCATCTCCTCTTGATGTAATACCATCTTACCGTTTCCATGTGACAGGTATGTGACAAGTATAAGAAAGTTTTATCACAAGGAAAAAGAAGTCTAGTACTTTTTACCCTCCGGCAATGGTTTTATTTTGAATTTTTTGATATACTTAAAAAAACCTAGAGATTTTTGGCGGATTTCTTGTCGAAACTTCTTTAAATATCGAAAAGGAGCGTTTAGTGCCCTATGAAAAACAGAGCCCGTATCATTTTACTTGTTACGCTGATCGTAATTGTTATCGCTGCCGCCGGAGTATACAGCTATCTTTCCTTGATCCCCAACTATCTTTCCACCGGAGCAAATGAGGAAACCGTAACCGTGGAAGTATCGGAAGGGGATACGCTGCAAGCTGTTGCCGATAGCCTTCATGATGAAGGGGTTGTAAGAAACCGTTACTGGTTTCGCCGGGAAGCCCAAAAAGAAGGTGTGGACCGGAGCATCCGTCCCGGCACCTATGAAATCCCACCGGAGCAACCTTTTAATGAAATCTTTGAAATTCTTCAGGTAGGAGAACCCCAGGAAAGTGTGGTCGTCACTTTTCCCGAAGGCATTACCCTTTATCAGATGGGACAGCGGGTGGAGGAATCCGGTCTTGCCACGCAGGAAGACTTTATTCAGGCCACCGAGGATTATTACCAGGCCCAGGGATTAAGTTTTGACGCCGAGCCCTTATTTTACAGTATGGAAGGCTATTTATATCCGGACACTTATCACTTTGTGGAAGACCAGAATGCCATACAGATCGTTGAAACCATGGCGAATCGTATGAATCAGGAGTTTACCGAGGCGGATTACGAGGCCATGGAGGAAAGAGGGCTGACCCTTCATCAGATCCTGACCAAAGCCTCATTGATTGAACGGGAGTCTGCTTTCCCCGAGGAAAGTCCCCAGATTGCAGGGGTGATTGAAAACCGCTTGAACCAGGAGATGAAGTTACAAATCGATGCTTCTGTTATTTACGCGGTAGGAGAAGGCACCGAGCATCTTTCTCAGGTTCTTTATGAACATTTGGAAGTGGACAGCCCCTACAACACGTACCGTTATGCCGGCCTGCCGCCGGGTCCGATTGCCGCACCAAGCGAATCTTCCATCCGGGCCGCCTTAGACCCCGCAGAGCACGACTATCTTTTCTACGTAGTCGGCGAGGAAGGCCATGTCTTTGCCGAAACCTATAATGAGCATTTGGAAAACGTGGCAAATTACCGGGATATGCAGGAGGGCGCCGAAGAGGAGGTCCTTGAAGAGGAGCCGTAAAGAACAAAAAAAGATCCAGGCCGAAAGCCCGGGTCTTTTTTCTTGGCAAAATTTCCACATCTCTTATATTCTTTTATATTGATTGATTCCAAGGTTGTATTAATTAATTCCAAGCATTACGGCGATTGTCATAAAAACAACTCCCGATACAAACCACATACCCATAAGGGGTAGAATCCACCGGAACCATTTTTCATAAGGAATCTTGGCAATGGCCAGATAACTCATTAGTACACCGGAGGTGGGGATAATGGAGTTGGTAAATCCGTCTCCAAACTGATAGGCAAATACTGCGATTTGTCTTGGCATGCCGATCAGATCCGCCAGCGGTGCCATAATCGGCATGGTTGTTGCCGCCTGTCCACTACCGGACGGGATAAAGAAGTTCAGTACCAGCTGTACGACGAACATCAGATTTGCCGCCATAACATCGGATAATCCGGAAATGGATTCTCCCATGGCAAAGATTACGGTATCAATAATTAACCCCTGTTCCATAACCACGAGAATTCCCCGGGCAAGTCCTACAACCATGGCTCCGAAAACAATGGTCTTTGCACCGTCTACAAAGTTACCGGCAATTCGACTGGGTCCGATGCCTCCGGCGAGGGAAGCGAAAATTCCCATCATAAAGAAGATGGAGGTTAACTCTTTAATATACCAGCCGTATTCGATAATTCCGTAAATCATTACCCCAAATCCGATAAGCACCACAACGAACGTAAAGGCATGGTACATGGTAAACTTCGGAATGTTTGATAAATCCAGTGTGGATTCCGTGTTTCTTTCCAGCTCTGCCACCAGACTCTTGGAAGGATCTTTCTTGACCTTCATCGCGTAGCGCATGGTGTAGATGATCGCGATCAGCAGGGTCACAATCAGAATAATAATACGATACCAGGCGGCAGAGTATATTGGCAGTTCTGCAATTCCCTGGGCCACACCGACGGTAAAGGGGTTGGCCACTCCTC
>JBEPWR010000055.1:0-8722 GCA_041642335.1 Eubacteriales bacterium | reverse complement strand
GCACCAGGAGGAAGTACCCAAAGAAGCCATTATGATTGCACGACTGATGGGTCTGAGAGAAGACATTTTGCAAACCGCGGAAGAGATACTTGCCGGGGAAGACTCATAAACAAGGATTAGCAAAGGAATAAAGGAGGGCGTACAATGGAGAGCAAGTTGAATCTGGATCAAAGGATTATTCAGGAAGCGCGACAGGCGGCAAAAACCATTGCCGACGATGTGCAGTATTTTATTGATGAACATACCACCGTCACCGTGGAAAGAACGGTTGCAAGATTACTGGGAATTGACGGGATTGACGAAATGGACACCCCCCTACCCAATGTGGTGATTGAAAACATCAAACAAGGGGGAGGGTTAGGAAAAGGTGCCGCCTTTTGGATCGGCAATGGGATGGTCGGGCTTAAGAAAAGTCCCCAGGAAATTGCCGAGTCCGTATCCCGGGGAGAGCTGGATCTGACCAAGATCGAAATCAACGATGAAAAGGAAATTCAACGGGTCATCGACGAAGTGGCCGGAGAAACCGTTGAAAAAATTGCAAAGAACCGGGAAAGAAGAGATCATGATAAGAAACATATCGGTGATGGAGAAAAGCCCTACCTTTATGTAATTGTGGCAACCGGGAATATTTATGAAGATGCCATGCAGGCGAAATCCGCAGCCAGACAGGGCGCAGACATTATTGCGGTCATTCGAAGCACCGCTCAAAGTTTATTGGACTATGTACCCTACGGCCCGACGACGGAAGGATTTGGCGGAACCTATGCCACCCAGGAGAATTTCCGGATTATGCGGGAAGCCCTGGATGAAGTCGGAAAGGAAGTGGGAAAATATATTCATCTCTGTAATTACTGTTCCGGTCTTTGTATGCCCGAAATTGCGGCGATGGGAGCCTTGGAAAGACTGGATGTTATGCTGAATGATGCCTTATACGGAATTTTATTTCGGGATATCAATATGCAGCGGACCCTTGTGGATCAGTACTTTTCAAGAATCATTAACGGCTATGCGGGGATCATGATCAATACCGGAGAGGATAATTACTTGACCACCGCCGATGCAGTGGAGGAAGCCCATACGGTTTTGGCATCCCAGTTTATTAACGAGCAGTTTGCGAAAAAAGCCGGTCTTCCGGAAGAGCAGATGGGACTGGGTCATGCCTTTGAAATGCGGCCGGATCTGAAAAACGGATTTTTATGGGAGCTCGCTCAAGCCCAGATGGCAAGAGAGATTTTTCCAAAGGCGCCGCTGAAGTATATGCCTCCTACGAAATTTAAAACCGGAGATATCTTTAAAGGGCATATTCAGGATGCCATGTTTAATATGATTTCCATCTGGACCAATCAGGGCGTACAGCTCCTGGGAATGATGACCGAAGCCATTCATACCCCCCATATCCAGGATCGGGCCTTAGCCATTGAAAATGCCAAATACATTTTTAATAATTGCCAGGATCTCGGTTCCGAAATTTCCTATAAGGAAGACGGAATTATTCAGAGCCGTGCCAAGGACGTGCTGAACAATGCCCACGGACTCTTGGTGGAAATTCAGCGAAACGGAATTTTTAAAACGATTGAGGAAGGAAAGTTCGGCGGCGTGAAGCGAATGAGAACCGGGGGCAAGGGCCTTGACGGTGTGACGAAAAAAGATTCCGGATATTATAATCCTTTTGTTGATTTAATGTTACAGGGAGGTGCCTAAGATGGGATTGGAGAAAGTGGACTTAAGCAAAGTAAAACCCTACGGCGATACCTTAAATGACGGAATGGTACAGATGAGTTTCACCCTTCCGGTATCCGCCAGTGAAGAGGCCAAGGAAGGGGCAAGACGCCTTGCCTTGAAAATGGGCCTGGAAGAACCCAGTGTGGTAAGTATGAAGGATATGGGTCCCGGCTTTGCCTTTTTCATCGTTTACGGACGCTGTGCAGAAACCATTGACTACACCGGAATCGAGGTTCCCAAGGTGGACGTGGAGACCATGTCGAAAAAAGAAGTGGAAGGCTTTATTGAAGAAAAAATCAAACGGGACATTACCATTATCGGTGCCTGTACCGGTTCCGACGCCCACACGGTGGGAATTGATGCGATTATGAACATGAAAGGTTTTGACGGGCATTACGGTCTGGAGCGATACAAGGGAATTGAAGCGGTGAATATGGGCTCCCAGGTTCCCAATGAAGAACTGGTCGCAAAGGCGATTGAACTGAATGCCGACGGTATTCTGGTATCCCAGGTGGTTACTCAGAAGGATGTGCATATTCCCAATTTAACCGAGCTGATCGAGCTCTTGGAAGCGGAAGGGATACGGGAAAAGATGGTGGTCGTCTGCGGCGGGCCGAGAATTAATCATGAACTGGCCAAGGAGCTGGGCTTTGACGCCGGATTCGGTAGCGGTTCCTACGCGGAAGATGTAGCCTCTTTTGTGGTTGATGAGATGGTCAAAAGAAATTTGGTGTAGGACTTGTTGATGAGTAAAAAGCGTGATCCGGATATCCGGATCACGCTTTTTTAGGGAGGAGAAATGAATGTAGACTTACAATTTATTAAAAGGTGGATAAAGCTCGCAGTCAATACATAACTTTCTTTCGACTTCCATTCCCTGGGAGTATTTCGGATTTTTTTCCCGACCCTTTTCACGGGCCTTATCTTTCTGATTTAAATACTCGCATTCTTCCTGGGTGATTTCTTCCCCGCCTTTTGCTTTGCATTTTACTAAGGTTTTCTTAGGATCTTTATCATTTTCAAGGTTTTTTGATTTTGTCATGGTCATACTCCTTTCTATAAAAAAACTTGAGATTCATAAAATTTATCTGCTTTGTCTATGTATACCCAATATATATTTGGTAACACGAAAAACTTTTAAAAATTTCTAAGAGATTATTTTGTAAGGGCTAAATTAGTTCAAAGTAAGAAGAAAATATGATATAGTATAGAAAAAACAGGGAGGCGTTATACAATGGAAAATAAGGGTTACGTACAGGTATACACCGGAGACGGTAAAGGGAAAACCACTGCCGCATTAGGCCTGGCATTAAGAGCGGTTTGTGCAGGAAAGAAGGTTTTTATGGGGCAGTTTGTCAAGGGAATGGAGTATAGCGAGCTAAAAGCCATGGACTATCTTCCGGGATTCCGCATGGAACAATACGGACGGGACTGTTTTATTTGTAACACCCCGAAAAAGGAAGATGTGGAAATTGCCAAACGGGGGCTTCGAAAGATGTCCGGAATTATCAAAAGCGGAAAATATGATGTGGTGATTATGGACGAGGTCAATATTGCCCTACATTATGATTTATTTTCCCTGGAAGAGGTTTTGGAGATCATAAAGAACAAACATGAAAAAGTGGAACTGATCATTACCGGACGGTATGCGAAGGACGAGATTATTGATGCCGCGGATTTGGTAACAGAGATGAAGGAAATCAAGCACTACTATCATAAGGGCGTAGAGTCCAGAACGGGGATTGAAAAGTAGGATGGAAAAACAGCAAAGCGTTGTATTAGGCTCAAATTACTATATCGGATTAAGCACCATTCGCTGTTTAGGCAAGATGGGCGTTCCGGTGATCACAGTGGATTATAATAGAGGGGAAGCCTACGGTTCCTACTCCAAATACGTAACAAAATCCCTGGTGGGGCCATATTATAAAGAGGATCCCGAGGGTTTTGTGAATTTTTTAATGGAATATGGAAAAAAACAGGAGAAGCCTCCGGTATTGATTCCTACAGCCGACCCCTATGTGGAAATTGTCGATCAGTACTGGGATCGGTTGAAAACCGTGTTTTTACTGCCGGATCTTCCCCAGGGATACTTAAGTGCCATTGTGGATAAGGACCGGCTTTACGCGATGATGAAAAAAAGGGGCATCCTTGTCCCCGAGACCCTGGAGGTTACGGAGGAAAATCTTTATCAGAGAGTCCGGGAAGAACTGGGATATCCCTGCGTCGTAAAACCGGTGGACTCCCACAGCTTTGTCAAAACCTTTCGAAAGAAGCTTTTCAAGGTGGAAAACGAACAGGAACTCATTGAAGCCATCGAAAAAGCCCGAAGCAAAGATCTCAGTGTGGTTGTACAGCGGATTATTGAGGGACCGGATACCAACAAATATACCTTCGATGCCTATGTGAATAAGAAGGGGAAAGTTAGCCATTGCAGCAGTTTTCACTTATTAAGACTCTATCCCAACGACTACGGAGCATCGGTATATACCGAGCACTATTATAATGAGGAGATCTTTGATTATGGAAAGCGGATTTTGGAGGATATCGGATTTAAAGGTTTTGCGGAGCTGGAATTTAAACAGGACCAGAAAAACCGGCAGTACTACCTGATGGAAATCAATGTGCGTATTGTAAACTTTAATACGCTTCTGGAAAAAATCGGGCTGAATATCCCCTACATTCTATACCGGGATTTAACCGGAGACCCCTTAGCACCGTTGGAAGTAAGAGAGACGAAGAACCGGGTTTTTTGGTATCTCTATGAAGATCTCTGGGCGATTCGAGGCTATCTGAAATCCGGGAAACGAAGGATAAGAGACATCCTTGCATCCTTAATGCGCCCGAAAGCGCCGGCTATTTTTGATGTTACGGACCTTTCCCCGGTTGTGAAATATAATCAACTGCTTTTTAAGAAAGTGTATCGAAAAGTTTTTAAAAAATAGCCATGGACTTAGAAACTGTGAAGGTGGAAAATCTTTGCAGTTTTTTTGTGACAATAGTTTTAAAAGCCATAAATCGGGTAGAAACCTAGACAGTATATCTTGACCATGGAGGAATCAGCATGTCTACAGAAGAACGATGGAAAAGCGATGAGAAAATCCGGCAAATTGTGGAGAATTTTGCGGATGATTATTTCTTCTATGCCCGAAGACCCGACGGAACCTTTAGCTATATGAGCGCTTCAATAAAAAACATCCTGGGCTATACCAGTGAAGAATTCACATCCCAGTTTAAACAGATCCTTACCAATAATCCGGCCAATAAAAAAATGGACTTGTGCCGTTTGAAATCAAATTCCAATGAATGTACGGGAAGAGAGAAGAAAAACTATATTATCGAAGTTTACGACAAAAATCGAAATATAAAAACCCTAAAGCTCACTGAATATCCTGAAATCGGAGAGGACAAAGAAATTCTGGAGTATCGGGGAATCGGAAATAATATCACGGAAAAAAGGCAGAAGGAGGATGAACTTTTACGGACCCAGGTGGAACTGGAATATATCAATAAAAAACTGGAAAAGGCCATTAAAGCCTCCAATCGTCTGGCAATGCAGGCCCAGCTGGCCAACAATATGAAAAATCAGTTTCTAATAAATATGAATCATGAGGTCAATACCCCGATGAACGGGATTCTGGGGTTTATCTATTTATTGAAGGATACGGACTTGAATGAGGAGCAGAGGGAATACCTTCAGGAAATCGAGCGTTCTTCCAAAGACCTTTCCCAAGTGATCCAGGACGTTTTGGATTTGTCCAAAATTGAGACCAACAATGTAAAAGTGGAAAACTCAAAGTTTGACATTTGTGAGCTGCTTCAGGAAACCATCTCGCCTTATCAACAGCGGGGGGAGGAAAAGGGTCTGTCGATGGAACTTGAAATCGACAAAGCGCTGCCGGACATGATTATGGGGGACCATGAAAAAATTAAAAAGATCTTGGAAAACCTTTTAAATAATGCAGTCAAGTTTACCGGCGAAGGGAAAGTACATCTCCGGGCATCCCTGAAGAAGAGAACGAAATATTATTCGGAAATTCTCATTACCATAGAGGATACCGGAATCGGGATAGCGAAAGAAATGACCCAAAAAATTTTTAAACCTTTTATACAAATCGAAGGCGCTTTTAACCGAAGATACGGTGGAACAGGACTGGGTCTTACAATTGCCAAAAGTATGGTGGAATTAATGAAAGGAAAAATTTGGGTTGAGAGTGAACTTGGGAAAGGAAGCACCTTTGGGATTGCACTAAAAGTGAGAAATGCAACAGGTCCATAAGAGAAAGGATCTGTAGTGGAAAAGCATAAATAAGGAGGCAAAAACATGGCTATACCATGGTTGGAGGAAAGCAGAGAAATTAACGGGGAGTTAGTCGAAATTCGAAGACAGCTGCATCAGTATCCGGAACTTGGGTACGAGGAAGAAAAAACGGGAGAGCTTATTGAAAAAGTTTTAAAGGAGATGGGCTTAGAGGTCACTCGAGGCCTTGCAAAAACCGGTGTGGTGGCTTTGCTGAAAGGGAAAAAACCCGGTAAAACCATTGGGATTCGGGCTGATATGGATGCCCTGGCTTTGCAGGAGGAAAATGATCAGCCTTATCGATCAAAGACTTCGGGAAAGATGCATGCCTGTGGACATGACGCTCATATGACCTATGTCCTTGGCGCGGCGAAAATTTTAAAGAAATATCAATCCCAATTAACCGGAAATGTAAAGTTTATTTTCCAACCGGCGGAAGAGACTACGGGGGGTGCCAAGCCCATGATTGAACAGGGCGTGCTGGAAAACCCGAAAGTCGACGGGATGATCGGAGGCCATGTCTGGCCCGACGTCCCGGCAGGCAAGATCGAAATCGTAAAGGGGCCGGTGATGGCTTCAACCGGGCAGTTTCACCTGGAAATTCACGGTAAGGGCGGCCACGCGGCCAGACCCCATGAAAATATTGATCCGATTATGGTCGGCCAGGAGATCATTCAACGATTATACAGCTTAACCAGCAGACAGATTGATCCCTTGGAAAATCTCGTGATCTCCATATGCTCTTTCCAAGCGGGAGAAACTTATAATGTCATGCCTGAAAAAGCGGTATTGAAAGGAACGATCAGAACCTTAAATAATGAGCTGAGACTGGCCCTGCCGGAAAAGATCGAGAAAGTGGTAAAGAGCATCGCTGAGTATTATGGCGCAACCTACCATTTGAATATCGAACATTTATACCCTGCAACGGTTAATGACAAAGACTTCAGCGAATTTGCGGAGAAATCGGCAAAGGGGATTTATGGAAAAGAGAATGTGCTAAGGGGGGATAAGCCCTCTATGGCGGGAGAGGACTTTGCTTTTTACCTGGAAAAGGTTCCGGGTACTTTTTTGAGGATCGGAAATTATGATGAAGAACAGGGACTCACCTATAATCTGCATAATCCGAATTTCGATATTGATGAGCGTCAGCTGGGAAAAGTCGCCGCCCTTTATGCAAAGATCGCCATGGATTTTTTGGCGGAGGAAGTCGAGTTACAACCCTAGAAAAAATACGCAATAGGTTCGAAGGGAATCTTGTGTTATTATAATAGAAAGGATCGTTAGTAAAGTGAGGAGATTTTCATGAAAAACAGCGAAGCAGTGGAAGATCGGATATTGGACCAAATGATGGATACCATCAATGAGCATCAATTGATCACCGTCGGCGATAAAATCGTCGTAGCGGTCTCCGGAGGCCCGGATTCTGTCAGTTTACTGTATTTACTTCAGGACCTGCGGACGAAGCTGGGGATTGAATTATACGGTGCTCATTTAAACCATAAAATTCGTGGAATCGAAGCACAATTGGATGCACAGTATGTCCTGAATCTATGCGAGAGTCTGAATATCATCTGTTTTGTCAAGAGCATCGATGTGGAAGCTTACGGCAAAGAATATCAGCTGACCTCGGAACAAGCCGGACGAATACTGCGCTATGAATTTTTTGAAGAAGTGATGAAGAAAGTGGGAGCAAGCAAAATTGCGGTGGCCCATAATAAGAATGATCAGGCGGAAACCGTTCTGATGCGCCTGCTTAGAGGGGCAGGAATGCAAGGCCTCAGTGCCATACAGCATAAGCGGGGGGCAGTCATCCGCCCACTGCTGGATGTTTCCCGGCAGGAAATCGAACAGTACTGTAGCGATAAAGGTCTGAAGCCCCGGGTGGATCAAACAAACTTAACAAGTATTTACCACCGCAACAAAGTTCGGCGGGAACTGATCCCCTATATCGAAGAAAACTATAATCCTTCCGTATTGGACAGTTTAGTGAAGACAGCGAATATTTTAAAGGAAGATTATGATTACCTTGAAAAGGAAGCACGGACCCTGTATGCGAGTCTGGTGCACTTTGAAAAAAAGGACCGTCTTTCATTTTCCATTGCAGCCCTGGATAAACTCCATCCTGCAATGAAGGCGCGAATGCTGAGAAAGGCGGGAGAAGAACTCCTAGGCAAAGGGGAACTCCTCAGCTACCGGCAAGTTCAAAATCTCCTGGAATTAGTGGATAAAAAACAAACGGGAAAAGCCCTTCACTTGCCCATGGATTTGGAAGCCCTCATCTCCTATGATAAACTGATTTTTTCAAGAGGAAAAAAAGAACCGACGGAACCTTTCAAAGAACCGCTGATGATCGGAGATACCACCTATATCCATGCCTTAAAGGCAAGCTTTGAGTTAAGGGTGGTTCCAAAGGAATCCCTTGCAAAAGTGAGCAAGGATAAATTTGTGAAGCACTTCGATTATGATAAATTTGAACAGCCGATTTTCGTCAGAAACCGGAGAGACGGGGATCGTTTCTGGCCCTTAGGCCTTTCCGGCAAGAAAAAACTGAAGGACTTCCTGATCGACTGCAAAGTGGATCGGGATGAACGGGATTTAATTCCCCTTATTTGTCATGGAAACGATATTGTGTGGGTGGTAGGATATCGAATCAGTGAGAAATATAAAATTACGGATAGGACTCAACAGGTGCTTCACAAATTT
>JBEPWR010000054.1:0-8743 GCA_041642335.1 Eubacteriales bacterium | reverse complement strand
AATTTTGCTTCGGAGCTTTTCTGCCGATTTTTCATCGACTTCTTCTCCATAAAAGAGGGTAATGATTTCGTGATCCTCGGTAACCAGATTCTCCAGCAGTTCCAGTGAAACCTTTTCCACATTCCGACCTACGGCTTCAATTTTCCCGTTGCCGATTCCCAGGATATTTCCCTTTCGGATCTTTTTATCATTAACCACGGTATCCCGAACCGCATAGGTAACCTGACCGGTTTCAATATCCTCCATAATCTCCGTCATCTCCTGAAGATTGCTTTTCGGACTGTTTCCGGGATTAAAGCCGATCATGGCTGTAATGCCTTGAGGGATGGTCTTTGTGGGAATTACCATAACATTTTTCTTTGCAAGCTCCTTGGCCTGATTTGCCGCCATGATAATGTTGCTGTTGTTGGGCAGAATGAAAATGTTTTTGGCATTGATTTCATCAATGGCCTTCATAAAGTCTTCCGTGCTGGGGTTCATGGTCTGTCCCCCTTTGATCACATGGTCCACATTGAAATCCCGGAAAATTTTCTCGATTCCGTCACCAATGGATACGGTAATAAAGCCGTATTCCTTTTCTTCCTCATAGGTCTTTTCCGGATGTTTTTCCTTATACTGCACCCGCATATTATCAATCTTGATATCAGAGAGTTCCCCGAGAACTACCGCTTTTTCCATTACCGCGCCGGGATGATTTGTATGCAGATGGACTTTGATCAGGTTTTCATTGCCCACAACCAGCATGGAATCCCCCTGGTCTTCAATTTCTTTTCGAAAGGCTTCAGGATCGGCCCCTTCGGTGTTGATAATAAACTCGGTACAGTAAGCAAATTCTATATCTCCACTGACGCCCATTTCATGTACATGTTCCACTGATTTTTGCATAATGTTAAAGTCCTCGCTACTTGGTATTTCTCCCTTAAGGGCACCTAAGATGCCGAGATAGATATAAATGAGTCCCTTACCTCCGGAGTCCACAACTCCTGCTTCCTTTAACACCGCTAACATCTCCGGGGTTCGGTTTAAGGTGTTCTCCCCCTGATAGATTACTTTTTCCAAAAATTCTTCAATATCGGTTTCCTTTTTGGCAATTTTCACCGCGTATTCCGCACTTTCCCGGGCCACGGTCAGAATGGTCCCCTCCACCGGTTTCATCACCGCTTTATAGGCGGTGTCAGACCCCATCTTCAGGGCATTCGCCAAGTCTTCGGTATTCAGGGTCTCTTTCCCCTTTACCCCTTTGGCAAAGCCTCTTAAGAGCTGTGAGAGGATCACTCCGGAATTCCCCCTTGCTCCCATTAATGAACCGTTTGCCGCAGCTTCGGCTATTTCTTCAATATCCTCACTTTTTACCGCTTTTACTTCCTTCATGGCGGATTGCATCGTTAAGGACATATTTGTTCCCGTATCCCCGTCAGGGACAGGGAAAACATTTAATGAATCGACAATCTCTTTATTTTCTTCCAGGGAATAAGCACCGGAAATAATCATTTCTTTCAGCATTGAACCTGCAATTTCGTTGGTTCCCAATGTACGATCCCTCCTTTCTCTATTTTTCTACGCGAATCCCTTGAACATGGATGTTTACCTTATCCACCTTCATTCCCGTAAGATTTTCAATATTGTATTTTACCTTTTCAATAATATTGCTGGCCACCACAGATATTTTGGTGCCGAATTCCACGATGACAAAGAGATCCACCGTAATTAAATTGTCTTTGGTTGTGATTTTCACGCCTTTGCTGGACTGTTCCCGTTTTAACAGCTCGACAATTCCTCCCGCCGCTGATTTTGTGGCCATACCCACCAGACCGTAACACTCCATCGCAGCCGTACCGGCAATAGTTGCAAGCACATGTTCATCAATAAGGATTTCCCCGTATTGGCTCATAATTTTTCCTGACATCATAAAACCTCCTTTAGAATAGTTGCTCTTATTTTCATTTCATGGTATTTTAAAGGTAAGACTTTTATTTTCGGTCTTCAATAATAAGGCGAAAAGTTTTCTAACCTTTATTTTATAATAATCTCATCAATAGTGCAACAGGAGAAGATTTGAAAAGCTTTTATACAAAAAAATAAAAAGCTTGCCAAAGTCGGCTTATCATGATAACATTATAGTGTTTTAAAGGTTTAGACAACCCTTGGAGGAGGTGTAGATAATGGCTAAGGTTTGTGCAGTTTGCAATAAAGGAGTAGTATCTGGACATAGAGTAAGCCACGCTGTTAATCATAATAAAAGAACATGGGCGCCGAACTTGCGAAGAGTTAAGGCAATCATCGACGGGTCCCCGCGAAGAATTAAAGTGTGTACTCGATGCCTACGTTCCGGTAAAGTTCAGCGAGCTTTATAGGTCAAGATTAAAATTAAAAAAGCCTACTATCCATAAAAATAATAGCAGGCTTTTTTACATCCTTTTTGAACCGGTATGGTAAAAGATCTTTAACTAAAGATCTTTTTTTTATTTTTTGTTTAATCCTTCGCAATGACCCCTAAGAGCTTTCCATCTTTATAGGAGATCTCCGCCTTCTCTTCCCGTATGATGTTGCTTATTCCCAGGGTACTGCCCCGATAAAGGGTATGATTCCTTAATGGGTACTCAAAACCCCTTAAGCAGAGTTCCGTAACCTTTTCCGTAATTGCAACAACCGACAGATTCTCATTTTTCCGTCCGGTAATCCTGGTGTCTTTGTTGATCAGCCACATTTCATTTTGTTCATCAGCCAATACCAGGGAAACCTCCGGATCATGGAATTTTTCCAGCAGCAAAACATTTCCCAGGGTATGATCCATTCTGGAACCGAATGCGCCGAGAACCTCAATGGCTTCCGGTTTTTGGGACAGGCTGTACTCGATGGCAATTTCCGTATCGGTCTGGTCCTTCCTGGAGGGAAATTTCTTCAGGGGAACCTTTTTTTCTTCCATCCACGCTTTAGCCTGCGGATCTATGGAGTCCAAATCCCCTATTAAGAGATCCGGTACGAAGTCAATGGATTTTAGATAGTTCGAGGCCCCGTCAGCACAGATGACCATCTGGGCTTTTGCCGAATCTTCTTTGAGTTTCTTTTCCAGCCATGAAAGATTTTCAATTCTTCCGTTGGTTACAATCGTAATTTTCACTTAACCTTCCCCGCTTTCTCCTTGGGTGCGAAGGTCTCGTACCGCCTGCTGAACATCCCCGGTATTAAAGATTGCAGAACCCGCTACAATAATTTCTGCTCCGGCTTGAACAATTTCCCCAACGTTGTCGGGATTGATTCCGCCGTCCACTTGGATGTCCACATTGAGGCCTTTTTGGTCAATCATTTCTTTTAATCTTCGGACCTTTTCCGTCATCGCCGGAATATACTTTTGACCTCCGAAGCCGGGATTTACGGACATAATCAGCACCATATCCAAATCCTCCAGTACGTATTCCAATACGCTGAGGGAAGTGGCGGGATTCAACGATACTCCGGCTTTGACCCCTTGAGCTTTGATCATCTGTAAGACCCGGTGAAGGTGCGTTGCCGCTTCCTCATGTATGGTAATAATATCCGCACCGGCCTTGGCAAAGGCTTCAATGTAGTTCTCGGGATTCTCGATCATTAAATGCACATCAAAGATCATATCGGTCTTTCCCTTTAAACTATTCACCACCACGGGACCAATAGTGATATTCGGAACAAAGTGGCCGTCCATAACATCAATGTGTAGATATTCGCAGCCTGCTTCTTCCACGGTTTTTACGTCCTTTAATAAATTGGAAAAGTCGGCTGATAAAATTGATGGAGCTAATTTCACTATAATCCTCTCCTTTTTTCACTGGTTAATTCCATAAACTGTACATAATGCTGATACCGTTTTTCAGATATCTCGCCTTTTTCCACTGCGTCTTTCACCGCGCATTTCGGTTCCTTTAAATGCAAACAGGAGGTGAACTTACAGTACTCCATCAGGGGTAGAAATTCCCGAAAATAAAACCGCAACTCTTCTTTTGGGATTTCATCGATATCCAGGTTTCCAAAACCAGGCGTATCAGCTATCCAGCTGTCCTGATCCACTAAAATCAGTTCAGTATGCCGGGTGGTATGCTTCCCCCGTTGAATCCGCTCGCTGACTTCTCCGGTTTTCAGCGCCAAACCGGGTTTAATCGCATTTAAAAGGCTGGACTTTCCAACCCCTGAGGGACCGGAAAAAACCGAAACTTTCCCGTAAAGGCTTTGTCTAAGCTCATCAATCCCCTGGTTCTTCTTCGTGCTGGCAAAGATCAGCGGATAACCCGTCGGCCGGTAAATTTCTTCAATTTCTTCAAGAGTCACCCCTTTTGTCGGTTCCAGATCCACCTTGTTGATACAAAGCGTAATACTCAGTCCCGCATCTTCAGCCAAGGCGATAATCTTATCCATCAGCATTAAGGACGGGTTCGGATTTTTTACCGAGAGCACAATGACTACCTGGTCCACATTAGCGATTTCCGGGCGCTTCAGTTGATTCTGTCGAGGCAGTACCTTTTCCAGGGTACCGGTTTTCTTCTGTGTATCCAGATTCGATACTTCCACCCAGTCTCCCACTAAGGGCTTCACCTTATCCTTTCGAAGAATGCCGCGCCCTCTGCATTCATACAGACCGTCTTTGAGACTTACGTAGTAAAACCCGCTGATGCCTTTAATAATTCTTCCCTGCTCCATGCAGCACCTCCTTAAAAATCCATTCGTACTTCCCGATAAAACTCCCCATCAATAAGAATGTCAAAGACCTTTTCTCCTGAGCCTTCTTCTCCCTCAATGGAGACCACCACAAGGGATTCTTCATCGGCATTGTGGTTCGCTCGATAGTATCGCTGTTCTTCATTAATTTCCCGAACTTCAATATTAATGATCCCTTCGAAAGCTTCAATATTGATTTCAAGCTCTTTCGTAATCATCTCCGGCTCCGGTTCTTCTTCCGGTTCCGGTTCTTCCTCCGGCTCCTGACCGAGGCTCAGCACAAAATCCACGGTATCATCGGGTTCCACTTCTTCACCGCTTTCAATACTTTGAGAAATCACCCGACCTTCAGGAATTTCTTCACTGAACTCTTCTTCGATTTCCCCGGGGATCAAACCGGTTTGTCGAATAATCCGTTCAGCTTCAATTCGCGTAAGTCCCGATAAGTCCGGCATCGTCTCCGGTCTGCCCTCACTGACGGTGTAATGGATTTCAGCTCCCGAAGGCACTTCATCCCGAAAACCCGGACTCTGTTCAATAATAACCCCTTCCGGAAAATCGCTTTCTTCATAGCTTACCTCTCCCGGAGTAAGGTTTGCGTCCTCAAGGATTAAGGCGACATCCACCTGTCTTTCATGAATGAGATTGGGAACCAGCACAACATCAGGTCCCATACTGATTTGAAGTTCTACAGTACTGCCTTCTTTTACGGACATGGGTGACGAAGGGTCCTGGCTGATTACGAAGTTTTCCGATACCTCAGGATCATGAATCTCATTGATTTCGTATTCCAGATTATGCGCCTCTAAAACCTCTAAGGCTTCTTCCCGCTCAAACCCTACGAGCTCCGGCATTTGGACTTCGTCGTTTCCTTCAAAAATCCCCTGTAGATAAAAGGCTCCCAACGTAATACCGAGTACACCGATCAGTGCCAGAATTAACACAATGGCAATCATCGGTTTTTTTGATTTCTCTTGCTTTTCCTCATTCCGCATACTTCTCGGGCTTCTTTTTACCTTGGTTGTATAATTTTTCTCCCCGTCTTTTCCAAGAATCTGGGTCGGAGCATCCTTGGAATTAACCGAAGCCAGCAGGGGCGCATTTCCTGAGGTTTTTCCCTGAAGATTGTTAAAGTCCTGGATCAGTAATTCCGCATTCTGATATCGATTGGACTGTTCCTTTTCCAGTAATTTTAAAATCAAGGCTTCCAATCCCGGTGAAACAGCAGGATTATAAGTAGAAGGTTTTTCCGGTTGTTGCTGGCTGTGTTTTAAAGCAATGGCAATAGGGGTTTTCGCGTTAAAGGGAAGTTTCCCTGTAACCATTTCATATAGCGTGATTCCGAGGGAATAGAGATCGGATTTTTCATCAACATAGCCGCCTCTTCCCTGCTCCGGAGAGAAATAATGGACAGAGCCCACAATGCTTCCGGTATTCGTCAGGGTGGAAGTGGTCGTCGCCAGGGCTATTCCAAAATCCGTAACCTTTGCCAAAATCCCTCCGTCTTCATCTTTTTGAATTAAAATATTATGAGGTTTGATATCCCGGTGAATAATACTGTTGTTATGGGCATGCTTTAAGGCCTTTGCAACCTGTTTTCCAATTTGCAGGGTTTCTTTTTCCGTTAATTTGCCTTTTTCCCGAATATACTCTTTAAGGGTAATCCCTTCCACAAGCTCCATTACAATATAGTAGGTATTTTCATACTGTCCTACATCGTAGACATTTACAATATTGGGATGGGATAGACTTGCGGCTGCCTGGGATTCCCGTTTGAATTTGTTCACAAATTCCTTATCTTCGGTGAACTCCGGTCTCAGGACTTTAATGGCCACATAACGACTCAGCAGTTCACATTTTGCTTTATATACAAGGGCCATTCCGCCGCCCCCGATTTTTTCCAACACTTCATAACGATTGCCTAAAATTTTGCCGATCATTGGAATCTGAACCCTCCTCTAAGACCCCTGAAGTATAAGGACCGTAATATTATCCTGTCCGCCTCGATTATTGGCTGTTTCAATCAGCTGTGAACAGGCTTTTTCAATATTGCTATTCTCCTGAACCATCTTTTTCATTTCCTGTGGATCCACGGAGTTCGAAAGTCCATCGGTACATAAAAGAAGATAAGTGTCTTCTTCGAAGGAAAAGTCCACGGAAAATACATCGGGCTTTACCTTCTCTTCCGTACCTAAGGCTCGAATAATTACATTTCGTTTCGGATGCTCCTGAGCCTCTTCTTCAGTAATTTCACCGTTTTTCACAAGCTCCTGTACCAGGGAATGATCCTTGGTAACCTGAAAAATCCCGTCCTTATCCATGATATAGGCTCTGGAGTCTCCGATATGGGCAAAATAGATTTTTCGCTCTCCCGGCATTGTTACAGCTGCCGTTAGGGTCGTTCCCATACCATTACATTCTTCGATGTCTTGGGATTTCTCAAAGACCGCTTCATTCGCCTTTATCACACTTTGATAAAGAATGCCTTCCACCTCTGCCCCGGTTTGCTCCGAGGTTAGATATTTCTGCAGGTGATCGGAGACAAGGGTTACCGCTTCTTTACTTGCCACGGCACCACCCTTATGTCCCCCCATTCCGTCTGCTACCATATAAAAAGGAATTTCCCCTTGGGATATCGCAAATGAATCCTGGTTCTCCCGACGGACCTTCCCGATATCACTCATGGCCTTTGCTTCCATTACATAACCTCCCCTTGCTATAAAAGATTATTCATGCTGATTACGCAGTTGCCCGCAGGCGGCTTCAATATCCTGTCCTAATTCTCTTCGTACAGTGACGGGAATCCGATTTTCCTTTAACACATTCTCAAAGGCTTTTACCGTTTGATCATAGGGTTTTTCATATTCTCCCTGATCAATGGGATTAACCGGAATAATATTCACATGACAAAGCATTCCTTTTAAGAGCTTTGCCAATTTTTTTGCATGCTCCCGCTGATCATTAAAATCCTTTACCAAGGCGTATTCAAAGGTGATTCTTCGATTGGTTTTCTTGATATAGTCTTTACATGCGGACAGCACCTCGTCAATGGAGTATTTCCGAGCAATCGGCATAATTGCCTCCCGCATGGAGTCTTCCGGCGCATGTAGGGATATGGCTAAGTTAATCGGTAAATTTAGCTCTTTTAATTCATGAATTTCCGGCACCAGGCCGCAGGTGGACAGGGTGATGTTCCGATTACTGATATTCAGACCCTTGGGATGGTGGACATTCCATAAAAATTTCTTTACCTCCTGGAAGTTGTCCAGGGGTTCGCCTATTCCCATCAAAACCACATTGGAAACCCGAATGCCTTTATTCTTTTGCACTTGATGAATTTGATCAATAATTTCTCCCGCCGTTAAATTCCGTTGCAGTCCACCCTTTGTGGAAGCGCAAAAGCTGCATCCCATGGCACAACCTACCTGGGTGGAGATGCATAGGGTGTATCCATGCTTATATTTCATCAATACGGATTCAATCTTATGATTGTCTTCCAACTGAAACAGAAATTTTACCGTTTCATCAAGTTTCGAATAAAAGGTTTTATAGACCGTTAAATCCGTAATTTTCCCGTTATCCATTAAAAATTCCCGCAAATCCTTTGAGAGATTCGACATCTCCTCGATATTCTTATTGCCTTTTTGCACCCATTCAAAGATCTGGGTTCCTCGAAAACTCTGTTGACCACGATCTTTCATCCAATTCTTTAATTCTTCTTCCGTTAAACTGAGTAAATCCATTTTCGCTGCGGACAATGAAAGTCCCTCCTTCTATTCTACTAACTATTTTACTATAAATTCGGACCTATATCTATTTCTTTTGAAATTTGCGGATATAAAAGCCGTCCATTTCATGTTTGTTCGGAAAAACCGAAATTTCTCCTGCCTTTGTAAAGAGGTTCGGCTCTTGTTGAAATTCTCTTTCCCGTTCAATTTTTAAATCCACCGGGATAAAATCCAGATGTGTTTCCAAAAACTTATCGGTGATCCCCTGATTTTCCAAGGGGTGCAAGGTGCAGGTGCTGTATACCAGCACGCCTCCGGGCTTTACA
>JBEPWR010000053.1:0-8817 GCA_041642335.1 Eubacteriales bacterium | reverse complement strand
CACCCGTTTAACCCCGAGGGACTCCAAGTAGCGAATGTCCTCCACGGTTTGTACGGACATCTGGGTAGAGCAGTGAACATCAAAGTCGGGATAGTTTGTCCGAACGAAGCTCAACACCCCCATATCCTGTACAATCACCGCGTCCACACCGATGGTATAGTAATAATCCAGGGTCTCCTGAAGCTTTTCAAACTCTTCGTTAAAGAGCAGGGTATTTACGGTTACATATACGAATACCCCCCGTTCATGGCAGTAGTCCAGTGCCTCTAAGAGCTCTTTTCGCGAAAAATTCGCCGCAAATTTCCGGGCGCCGAAATCCTTTCCCGACAGATAAACGGCGTCGGCTCCATTTTGCACCGCCGCCTCCAAGGCCTCCCGACTTCCGGCGGGGGCTAAAATTTCATAGGCCGGGGTTTTCTCCCGGTCTTTTTTGCTTGTTTTCCTTCCATTTTTCATACATGTATGCTTTAAAAGGCTCCCTTTACAGAAATCTCCGGGATCCCTAAGGGCGGTTACTTTTAAAGCGCCTCCTCTCCTTGTTGTACAACGTTCCTATCTATATTTTCATCTATGTTTTTTATCTATGTTTTTTATCTATGTTTTCCTCTATTGTTCTCCTAGATGGGATACTCATAGAGATAGACATTCGGAGCCAGTTCCACCACCGTCTCCCCTTTCATATGAAAGCCGAGAGTCTGAAACATCGGATTGAATTTCGACTTGGGCCGGGTCATGGTTTTCATCAGTTTATCCGGTTCCCGGTCCCTAAGGGATCGCAGCAACGCTTTAACGCCTTCCACGGTGCCGCCGTAAAAAAGAATCCGAAGGTCCTCCCCGTCCTGATCATATACCAGCAGATCTTTTCCCTCTTTTGTCGTCAGCACTTTCCCATCCTTCTGCAGCTTTTGAATGAGGTCCCTATCCCGGGGAATAAACTTCCATTTGCTTCCGAACAGAAATTTCCTTTGCTGTTGGAATTCGGGAAACTCTTCGATTCTGGTATAAGGGTCCTGATCCATGGGAAGGGAAAACACCTCGATCTTCTTTTCTTCCGAGGATTTTTCCGTCGGCATTTTTTCACTGAGAATAAAATTAAATTCTCCCTTTCGAATAAACCCGTGATTTTCTCCGGAACGAATGCTGCCCACCGCTTTTCGGTGGCAGGCAAAGCGTAAGGAGCCGGCATTTTTTCGTTTTGCCGCCTTGACAAGCTCCTTTGTCACCAGGTTTGCATAACCCAGACCCCGGTACTGCTCTTTTACCCGGAGGCCTTCCAACCAGAAATCCCGCTCCGTTAGATAACTCATCTTCCCGAAGGCCCGAATTTCCTGATCCTTTTCCACCACCAGAATGTATCCCGAGGCCGGGTCCAGCCAGCTATCCACAGTTCGCAGTATATAGTCGTTGCCTTCCCATACGGTCTCGGCAATTTTCAAAATTTGCTCCTTGTCCCCTTTATTGGCTTGTCGCAGCGTCTCCTCCACTCCCGATGCCTCCTTTTATGTCTTTTAATAGACTTCTTCCGTCCTCTATTCCGATTGGACGGTGCTTACTTTTACAGTTTCCACTTTTTTTGCAGTTCGGATAAATCCCTGGCATTGAGCACATCCCCTTTTTCAATCCAGCCCTTTCTCGCAATGCCCACGCCGTAGCGGACATCCTCAAAGCCCGAGAGTTTATGGGCATCCGGATCAATAGTGATGGAAATGCCCATATTTTTGGCCATCTTCCCCTTTCGCCAGTCCAAATCCAGTCGATGGGGATTGCTGTTGATTTCCACCGTCACACCGCTTTCCTTCAGCGCATCAAACACTTCCTGTTCATCAAAATCGCAGCCTTCTCTCGATAGCAGCAGTCGGCCGGTCATATGTCCGAGGATTTTCGTATAGGGATTGTTGATGGCCTTTACCAGGCGTTTGGTCATCAAGGTTTTTTCCATTTTCAGATTCGAATGCAGGGATGCAATGATGTAGTCAAATTTCTTTAAGACATCCTCGGTATAATCCAGACTGCCGTCATTTAAAATATCGGATTCAATCCCTTTGAGAATTTTGATCGCCGGGTACTTCTCCTGCACCCGGTCAATCTCCAGATGCTGCTTTTCCACATCGTCGGGTTTTAAGCCCTTGGCATAATAGGCCGTCTGACTGTGATCGGAAATTCCGATGTACTGAAATCCCCATTTTACGGCCTCCTGAACGATTTCCTCAATCCTATTCGTCCCGTCGCTGTAATGGCTGTGGATATGAAAGAGTCCCTTCAGGTCCGCCTCTTCAATCAGGTTTGGAAGCTTCCCTTCCCGGGCGGCTTCAATTTCCCCCTGATCTTCCCGAAGCTCCGGTGGGATCATCGGAAGATCCAGCAGGCTGAATACTTCGGCTTCACTTCTTGCGGGAAGAATTTCCCCGTCTTTGAAAATTCCGTACTCATTCATTTTCAGCCCTTTTTCCTTGGCAATCTTTCGCATTTTGGTATTATGGGCTTTGCTGCCGGTAAAATGATGGAGGGCATAGGGGAATTCCTTTTCCGAAACCAGTCGAAGGTCCACGTTGATTCCCATATCCAGGCGAAGGCTGACTTTTGTCTCGCCCTTGGCAATCACTTCCTCCACCCCATCAAAGGCTTCAAAATAATCGGCAACCTTTTGCCGATCGGCCTCCCTTACCGCGGCTAAAATATCCACGTCCTTCACCACATCTTTTCGCCGGCGTAGACTGCCCGCTTCACTGAAGCGAAGTACCCCGTCACACCCTTGAAAATACGCGGTTAACTCGTCAAGCACCCGCATCCCGGTGGATATCAGGTGCTTTCCCTGATATTTTTTCAAGTTTTCAATCCCCCGAAGGATTTTTTCCTGGGTGGTTTTCCCAAAGCCCTTCAGCTCCGTCAGCCGGTTTTCAAGGCAGGCATACTCCAGTTCTCCCAGGGTTTCAATTTCCAGCTCATCATAGAGCACCTTGACCTTTTTCGGTCCCAGTCCCGGCACCTTAAAGAGTTCAAACAGGGTTTTTGGAAATTCTCTTTTCAGTTCCTCATAGTACTGAAGCTCTCCGGTTTCCACCAGTTCCGTCACTTTTTCACTGATGGCCTTGCCGATACCCTGCACCTTTTGCAGCTCGCCGCTTTCCACCACTTCTTTGATACTCTCCTCCAGGGTTTCAATGATTCTCGCCCCATTCTGATAGGCCCGGATTTTAAAAGTGTTCTCCCCCCGAAGCTCCAGCATCAGCGCAATTTCCTCCAGGACCTTTGCCACATCTTTTTTATCCATAACTACAACCCCTCTATTCCCTAAAGATTTTCAACGGTGATGATTCTTTCCGATTACTTATCCCTTGTTTTATTCTTCCTCAATAATTTCAATCGGATCTCCCACGCTTACCGTGCCGCCTTCCAGTACTGCGGTGAAAATTCCTTCCCGGGGCATTACGCAGTCTCCGGTGGTATAAAAAATTTCACACTTGCTGTGACATTTCTTTCCGATTTGGGTTACTTCCTGAAGGGTTTCACCAATTCGTAGCTTGGTGCCGATGGGCAGTTTATAGAGGACTACCCCCTCGGTGGTCAGGTTTTCCGCAAAAAGTCCCGGCGTTAAGGCCAGACCGTCTTTTTCATTGGCATAATCGATACTTTCCTGGCCCAGAAGACTTACCTGGCGATGCCAGTTTCCGGCGTGGGCGTCCCCATCGATGCCGTGATCCTTCCTGAATACCCGCTGTTCTACCGGGGTCTTTACCACCCCTTTTTTATCACTTACATTGATGGATACCACTTTTGCCATTTCATTTCCTCCTTCGTATTGTCCAGAATATATACGTCTCCGATTTCTCCGGTCTGATAACCCCCGAGATCCCCGACGATCTTCTTGAATCCTTCACGCTGCATCTGTTCAATCATCCATAGAATGCGGGAGTCGGATAAATATTTCTTCGGAAGCACCAGATCATAATCCTCCCATTCTATGGGAATAAAATCCACTCCCAGGGCCTTTGCGGCGGAGTATACGCCGAGCCCAACATCCGCTGTGTCGTTCGCCACTGCCGCGGCGACCGCTGTATGGGTTGTTAGGGTCCTCTCATACCCGTTAATGGCATCCGGATTGATCGTTAATTTCTTTAAATAAAAGTCCAGTAAAATCCGAGTACCGGCCCCCCGCTGTCGATTGACAAAGTGCAGATCCTCCCGGGCTAAATCTTCGATACCCTTAATTCCTTTCGGGTTGCCCTTTTGGATGATCAGTCCCTGACTTCGTTTGACCAGTTTCACAAGGGCCATCTCCTCCCCGGGGAAGGATTTTTCAATCATTTCTTTATTATAGGTCCCTTTTTCCTCGTCCAGAATATGCATCGGCGCCATATGGCATTCCTTGTTTTTCAGCGCCAAAACCCCGCCGTAACTTCCCACATGGGCCGAGGAGAGTCCCGCCTCGGGATCGTGGTACTGCAGCCAGTCGCTAAGAAGGTCCATCACCACATCGTGGCTCCCTACGGAAACCAGGGTTTTTTCAATGGTTTCCCGTTCCTTTGTCAGCTGGATTTCCACCGCGGCGCCTTTTTCATAACCCTCCAGCCCTTTGGGAATTCTAAGAATCCCGTCGGCTTTCACAAGGGACGTACTGACCCCGGCGCCCCGACTCAAGGGCGTGGCCACATAGCGCTCTTCCACTTTTCCGATCTTCATCCGGACAAACTCTTCATGTTTTAAGGACGAGACCACTCTTCTGGACAGGTTGGCAAAAAGAGTCGCTTCGGTTTTCGGTTTCCTGCCCGATAATTTTTCGATAATGGGCTGGACAAAATATTTAAAATCGATAAAAGCGGAGACCGGATAGCCGGGAATGCCGATTACCGGTTTGTTTTCAATAAAGCCCAGAATAATCGGCTTTCCCGGTTTAATGGCCACGCCGTGGATCAGCACTTCCCCCAGTTCCTTAATGACACCGGCGGTGAAGTCTTTACTGCCCGCAGAGGATCCGGCATTGATCACAAAAACATCCGTTTCTTTCACCCCCGCTAAAATCCGCTTTTTTAACAGCCCATAATCATCCCTCGTTACGGGATAACCCTTGGGGATGCCGCCGGCTTCGGTCACCATTCCCTGAAACATATAGGAATTGGAGTCAATGATTTTTCCCCTTTCCTTACTGTCGGTAACATCGATAATTTCCGAACCCGTGGGAAGAATTCCCACCACCGGTTTTCGATAAACCGGAACTTCGGAGACTTTTCCGGCCAGCAGGGCTCCGATGTCCATCGGACGGATCCGGTGATTGGACGGAAGAATCAACTCTCCCTTTACCACATCCTCCCCGATTTCCCGGATATGCTGCCAGGCCGGGGCACTCTTTCTGATTTCTAAATGCTCCTCATCAAGTTCTACGATGTCCTCAATCATAATTACAGTATCATAGGGTTCCTGGACGACACCGCCGGTATTGATGTATTCAAAATCCTGATTCTTTGTCAAAATCACTGGACGGGTCTCCGAGGCCCCCATCGTTTTTTCAGAGACGGTCATAATCCCGTCCATGGCCGCAGCGCTGTAATTCGGAGAAGAATCCGCTGCGAAAATGGGTTTTCCCGTAATCCTGTGCAGGGCGGATTTGGTATCCACCGTTTCAATTTTTCCTTGAATATTTTTTTCCTTCATTGCCTTTTCATAGCTGAGGATTGCTTCGTGAAACTCCACACTTTTTAAGTAAATGTTTCGACTTTGATGTTCCAATTTCCAACCTCCCTATTGATCCTTATTTTCCGGTATCCCTTGGGTTTACGTCAGAGGATAGACTCTTACCTGATCCCCTTTGTTTACCCCTTCCTCATTGTATCCGATGACCACGTAG
Source organism: Eubacteriales bacterium (assembly GCA_041642335.1). Classification (GTDB taxonomy): domain Bacteria; phylum Bacillota; class Clostridia; order Peptostreptococcales; family T1SED10-28; genus Isachenkonia. Next base: position 2,975 of record JBEPWR010000053.1, on the reverse strand, counting down.
CCCATGGCCCGACTCATCATCGAAAGCGTTCCGGACTTTCCGTATACCGGTGTTACATAGGTTTTTCCCGATTTTTCATAAACCGATACCATAAAGTAATGGGCCCGTCCCGGTGCTGACGGGAAGTTTCGGTCCATCTCTCCCAGAAGGTAGGAAGGCTCCAAACGCTGATTTTCATACAAGCCCTTTAAGGACCTGACCAGAATCTCATAAACCATCAGGGCGGAGACCGGCTGTCCCGGAAGTCCGAAGACCGCTTTCTTTCCCACCTTTCCGATAATCGTCGGTTTTCCCGGTTTCATCGATACCCCGTGGACAAACACTCCGGGGTCTCCGAGGGAGTTGATTACTTCCTTGGTATAGTCCTTCTCCCCCATGGAGCTTCCTCCCGAGATCAGCACCAGGTCACAGCTCGTTAAGAAGGCCGCAAGTTTTTCCGTCAGCAGATTTCGCTGATCCTTCACGATGGCGGTCTCCTTGACGAAAAAACCGTCCCGAATAAGGGCCGCTCCGATGCCGTAGCGGTTCATATCCCGAATTTCCCCAAGGCCCGGTTGCTGATTGATTCCGACAATTTCATCCCCGGTGGAAATCAGTCCCACGGAAATTTTTCGGTATACCGGGACTTCTTCAATGCCAAGGCCTGCCAGCAGTCCGATATCCTCGGTCCGCAGCGGGTCCCCTTTTCGAAAAACCCGATCCCCCTTCTCGATGTCTTCTCCTTTTTGCAAAATGTTCTCCATATGGGATACGCTCTGTTGAATCCCTACGGTATCTTGATCAAAGGCCTCGGTGTGTTCAATCATCACCACGGCGTCCACCCCTTCGGGGATCATGCCGCCGGTGGGAATATAAGCGCATTCCCCCGGTTCAATTTTCCCCGGGGCCTCCTTGCCCATCTCCACCGCAAATTTGATGGTTAAATAGGTCCCCATCCCTTCACTGGCCCCCAGCGTATCCTGGTGGGTTACACCGTAACCGTCTACTGTGGACCGATGAAACTCGGGAATATTCTCCCTGGATATCACGTCCTCTGACAGAACCCGTCCCAGGGCTTCGGTGATTTTCACGGTTTCCCTTGTTAAGGGAAAATCCTCGAAGACCTTTCTTATTTTTTCCTGAACCTCCTGTACGGTAAACGTGCTTAACAGTTCCATATAGACCTCCTATAATGTGAATTTTGAAAATATTTGATTGGTGAATGGACCCCGGCTGAGGGGTTAGTCCAGCGCTTTAAGATCCTCGGGAATCTTCGCCTGCACATGGCATTTGGTACGAAATCTGGGCTGGAAAAATTCCAGTTCAAAGGCATGCAGGGCCTGTCTCGGAAAGCTCTCCTCCGGACCGGCGTAAAGGGTGTCGCCGATAATCGGATGGCCGAGGGAGGCCAAATGCACCCGGATCTGGTGGGTTCGACCGGTAAATAGCCGGACCTTTAACAGGCTCCGGTTGTCCTTACGCTTTAGTACTTCGTAACCGGTTTTTGAATCCTGCCCCCGAGGGTCAATGATCCGCCTTCCTCCACTGTCCTTGGGGTTGTAAATCGGGGTTTCAATCAGTCCCCGATCTTCCTTTACGGTACCATGAACCCAGGTAAGGTAGCGTTTGATCACCTGGTCCTCCTGCATCTGTTTCATCAGATCAAAGTGAGCGAAAGGGTTTTTGGCGACGATTAAGAGTCCCGACGTGTACATATCCAGTCGGTTGACGAAGCGGACTTTCATATTCAGTCCGATCTGTTGGAAATAATCCACCACCCCGTTGGTCAGGGTATCTTCATGATGGCCCCGGGTGGGATGGGTTACAATCCCCGGTGGTTTGTTGAGAATCAGAAGATCCAGATCCTCATAGGCAATATCGAAATTCATGGGAACCCCGGGATAGTCATTCGGTCCCTCCTCCATGTCCATTTCAATTTCGTCTCCCCGGTATACAATTTTATGGTAGGGGGCATATTCTCCGTTCATCAGTATTTGTCTTCCCTTTTTCATTTTACTCAGCAGTCGGCTGGAAATTCCGTAATAATCCCGCAGAAAATCCTTCAGGGGAAGGCCTTCTTCTTCAATTTCTATAATATGGGTAATTTTCGTTGAACTCTGTCTGTTCGGATCCAGCATAAAAATCCTCCAATACTTTATTTTCGAATAATTTTTTTCCAATCATCGGTTTCTCCTATTATAATATGAATCGATGGGATTAACAACCGAATTCAGACAGCTTGAATATTCAAAAAAAAGCGGATAATTTCTTCACGAAGGGGACTTTTTTATTGTTAATATTTCTTAAAAAGGGTATACTTTTAATTAGTACAGAACTATGGACTTATTAAGGGGTGATTCATTATCAGTACAAAAAAGGTTGTAAATGTTGTATACAATGAACTACAGTTTTCCCGGGAAATTGCACAGTATTTACGGGAAAAATTACAGGGGATGGATTTTATCATTGCCGATAACTTTGACTATGATGCGGATCTGATCATCTGCGTGGGAGGAGACGGCTCCTTTCTCAAAGCCCTGCATGATTATCATTTTCCCGCCATTCCCATTGTGGGAATTAATACCGGTCATTTAGGGTTTTTAGCGGAAGTGGACCCCGACGGGATTGACCGCTTTCTTGAGAGTTACCAGAAAGGGGAATACACTACGGAGATTTCCCGCCCGGTGGAGGCTTCCATCTGTACCCGGAGCAGCTGTATTAAAAAAATGGGTGTCAACGAAATCGTCGTTAAGGGAGATAAGTCCCGAACCATTCATCTCGATATTTCCGTGGATGATCAGCTACTGCAGCGTTTCAGCGGTGACGGAATATTGATCTCCTCGGCCCTTGGAAGTACGGCCTATAACTACTCTATCGGTGGAAGTATCGTGGATCCGCGCCTCAGTGTTCTCCAAATTACACCCTTGGCGCCGATCAATACCAATGCTTATCGTTCCTTTACCTCCAGCGTGATTCTGCCGCCCGATGCAAGGATT
>JBEPWR010000052.1:0-8877 GCA_041642335.1 Eubacteriales bacterium | reverse complement strand
CTTGGCGCCGATCAATACCAATGCTTATCGTTCCTTTACCTCCAGCGTGATTCTGCCGCCCGATGCAAGAATTAAGATCAGTCCGGAGTACCGTTTTGAAGATAATATTGTCATTGTCTGCGACGGAGTGGAGCATCGGTACAGCAAAATCACGGAGGTGGATATTCGAATTGCCGATGTAACCATTGAAATGATCCGCATGGACAAAGGGAATTTCTGGAACAAGGTCATCAATAAGTTTTTATAGCGGTCCATACCCGAATGATACGCCGAATAAAAACGGCTGGCTTCGGCCGGTCTTTTTGTTTTTAATAAGGACTTTTGGGTAAAAAGCAATTAGTATGGAAATTTTCTTACTTACTAGGAGGGAAGGAATATGGCAAAAAAGAAATCATTTTTTATGAAACAGGCGATGATGCGGAAAGTGCTTATAGCGACCATACCGGTTCTCATCGGCGCCACCTATTTTTTCGGGTTAAGGACCTTGGTCTTAACCGCTGTGGTTACCTTAACTGCAATTATTACGGAATACTTATTTAAACGAAAAGACGGAAAACCGGTCAGTGAGGCGGTAATCGTATCCGGGGTGCTCTTTAGCCTGACCCTGCCGGTGGCCACCCCTTATTGGGTAGGCATGGTGGGAATCATCTTTGGTGTCGTCTTTGCCAAAGAAGTATTCGGAGGCTTCGGGCGAAATGTATTTAACCCTGCTATCGCCGGGCGTACCTTTGTGTACGTTTCATTTCCCGGTTTTTTAACCAATCAGTGGAATCTGGCCTCCCAGTCTTTTCCCGGGGGTTTTACGAAATTCATGACCGCCCCCCTGGATACCGCAACCGGCGCAACTCCCCTTGCCTATGCTGCAAGTGCGGAAGGCCCGGGGCTGACGGACCTGATTATCGGTAATGTCTCCGGTTCTCTTGGGGAAACCAGTATCATCTTAATCGCCGTGGCTGCGGTTTACTTACTGGCCACAAAAACTGCCGACTGGAAACTGATGGCGGCACCCCTGGTCGGATTTATTACGCTGAACAGTATTTTCTATTTTGTAGGCATCGACGGCGTACCAAGCCCGGTATTCGGTTTTGCATCCGGCAGTATTCTTTTTCTTTCCGTGTTCTTTGTAACGGAACCGATTACCGCACCGAAAACTACAGAGGCAAAGTGGATTTACGGAATTCTGGTGGGATGTGTTGCGATGATTATCCGTACCTTCGGAATTTTCATTGCCGGCGGAATGTTCGCCCTCTTAATTATGAATACCTTCTCCCCGATTCTTGATGTGGCGGTTAAAGAGCTGAAAAAGCCGAAGGCTGAAAAAGGAGGGAATCCTGCATGAAAAAAATGAGTGCCAAGCCCATTTTGTTTATGATCGTCATCACCGTGGTTTTTACCGGTGTTCTGGCAACCATCAACGAAATTACCGCTGAGCAGATTGACTTGAATGAACAGGCCTCGGAACAGCGGGCATTTCTCAATGTTATTGATGTGGATTATGAAGGCCTGACTGCCGAAGAGGTCAATGAACGGTATGAGGAAATTTTTACCGAAATCACCGTCGCCGGTTACGATATGTACGAGGCCCATGTGGATGAAGAGCTTATCGGCTACGTCTACCCCATGACCGGCAGTGCTGTTTGGGGAGAGCTTCGAGGAATTCTTGGAATCTCCGAGGATTTTGAGGAACTTCTCGGGGTGGAGTTTTTGTCTCACAGCGAGACACCGGGCCTTGGGGGTCGAATCGAAGAAGCGGAGTTCAAAGAACAGTTTCGCGGATTGGATATCTCCGATGTTGAGGGAGATAATTTCGTGGACTATGAAGGAGAAGTCGATGCCATCTCCGGTGCCACCGGTACTTCAAATGCGGTCAGAAGAATTATGAACTCCGAACTGGAAGAATTCTTCTCGGAAGTAAAGGAGGAGTTAGAATGATAAAAGGTGTACGTAATATATTCAGAAACGGAGTGTTTCAGGATAATCCGGTTTACCGTCAGATCCTGGGAATCTGTTCGGCCCTGGCGGTAACGAATTTACTGATCAACTCCTTAGCCATGAGTCTCGGACTCATCTTTGTAACATCCTTTTCAAGCCTTACGGTTTCCCTGCTTAGAAATCGGACGCCGGCCCATATTCGAATGATGGTACAAACCTTAATTATTTCCGCCTATGTTATTATAGTGGATATCGTACTGAAAGCTTATTTTCCTGCAATGAGCGCCGCCCTCGGCCCTTATGTGGGACTGATTATTACCAACTGTATTATCATGGGACGCTGTGAAGCCTATGCCCAGAATAATAAGCCCTTGCCGTCCTTTCTGGACGGAATCGCTTCCGGCCTGGGATATGCCATGGTTCTGATGATTATCGCGCTATTTCGGGAATTCCTCGGATTCGGTACCTTTTTCGGTCTCCCGGTTGTTGGAGACTGGTGGACCAACTGGATCTTTATGATTATGCCTCCGGGAGCCTTCTTTATGCTCGGTGTGCTGATTTGGGTGGCCAATACCTATGTACCGGCTAAAGAAGAGAAAATGGGAGGTGCTCGATAATGGATATTAATCCGATGACCATACTGATTGCTTCAATTTTCACCAACAATATGATTTTAGCCAATTTCCTCGGGATGTGTTCCTTTATTGCGGTATCCAAGGAAATTAAAACATCCCTGGGTCTCGGACAGGCGGTAACTTTCGTACTGACGGGAACCTCGATTATCAATTACTTAATCTACACCTATTTGTTGGAACCCTATAATCTCGAATACCTACGGTTTATCGTATTCATTATCACCATTGCCGCTTTTGTACAGTTGGTGGAGATGATCATCGAACGTTACGTGCCGACGCTGTATTACTCCCTTGGAATATTTTTACCGCTGATCACGGTAAACTGTGCGATTCTCGGGGTTTCCTTATTCCTTGTTATCCGGGAGTATACCCTGCTGCAGTCTCTGGCCTTTGGAATCGGCTCGGGTCTTGGTTGGACCTTGGCCATTGTAGCCTTGGCCGGAATTCGGCAGAAAATCAAAAATGCTCCTGTGCCCAAAGGACTGCAGGGAGCCGGCGTAACCTTAATTATTACCGGCCTTATGGCCCTGGCCTTTATCGGCCTATCCGGCGTCGTCACAATACAATAAGGGAGGTGAGCAAATGACGACAATTCTTACGACGATACTGATTATTACTGGGATCACCACAACCCTTGCAATACTTATTACCTTCGCCAATGCCTTTATCGCCGACTACGGCGAGAAGAAAATTATTATCAATAATGATAAGGAACTCGTTGTGGAAGGAGGGCAAAGCATTTTATCCGCCCTGGTGACGAATGAAATCTTTATTCCCTCCGCCTGCGGCGGAAAGGGAAGCTGCGGTTACTGCAAAGCCAAGGTTACCGAAGGCGGCGGCCCGGTCCTTGCCACGGAGCTTTCCTACCTTACGGAGGAAGACCAGGAAAACGATATCCGTCTTACCTGCCAGGTCAAGGTCAAGGATGATATCAAGATGGAAATCCCCGAAGAACTCTTTAACGTGAAGCAGTTCCAGGGCAGGGTTGAATTTTCCAAGGATTTAACCGACAAAATCAAACACCTTCGAATCAAGATTACCGACGGACAGGAAATCGATTTTAAGGCGGGACAGTATGTACAGCTCCTTGCTCCTCCCTATCCGGGAAATGCGGAAGAGGTCTTCAGAGCCTACTCCATCGCGTCCTCTCCCAATAAAAAGGATGAAATCGACCTGATTATCGGTTACGTGGAGGAAGGTCTGGTTACCACCTATGTGCATGAGCATTTATCGGAAGGCGACGAAGTCACCTTCAACGGACCCTTCGGAGACTTTTTTATTAATGAGGATTCCAAGAGCGATATGTATCTTGTGGCCATCGGTACCGGTATGGCTCCTCTTCGAAGTATCCTTCATTACATGAACGAAGAAGGGATCGAACGAAAAGTCCGTTATTTTTTCGGTGCACGAAAGCCGAATGATCTTTTCATGGTGGAGGAGATGAAAGAACTGGAAGAGTCTCTGTACGATTTTAAATTCATTCCTGTTCTCTCCCGTGCGGAAGAAGGGGAATGGGACGGAGAAACCGGAAGAGTTACGGATCTGGTGGATAAGTATTTGGAAGAAAAGGAGGAGCAGGACTCCGAGGCGTACCTATGCGGAAGTGCTCCGATGATTGACTCCACGGAAAAAGCCCTGATAGAAAAAGGCTTGGAACAGGAAAAAGTATACTACGATAAGTTTGATTAACCGAATGTAGCACGTCTTACTGCGAAGAAAAAGCGCTGTCCTGAAAGATTCAGGACAGCGCTTTTATCATGCTTTATTATTCATGATTCCAGGATTTTTATTATTATGAATCCTATTTAGGATGCCTCGTTTTTTCCAAACAACGACCAAAGGCGTCCAGAAATCCTTGCAGTTCCTCTTCGGAAATAATCAGCGGCGGCAAAAGTCTAAGGACATTTCCCCGGGTAATATTAATTAAAACCTGCTCCTCTAGAAAATGTTTTTTCAGCTCTTTGATCTTCTTTTGATCCAAGTGAAGATCCACGCCGACCATTAATCCTGTACCCCGAACTTCTCCGAGACTCTTCGGATAGGCTTTTTTTAGATTTTCCAGACCTTTTCTGAGCATATTCCCTTTCATCTTAACGGTCTGTAAAAAGTCCTGATCGATCATCTCCAGTACTTTACCGCCAAGGGCGGCGCTAAGGGGGCTGGGTCCGAAGGTGGTTCCGTGATCTCCCGGCTCAAAATAGCCGTCGATGTTTTTATTTACAATCATCCCGCCCAGTGGATTTCCGCCGCCAATGGCTTTCGCAAAAACCACCAGATCCGGCTCCAGATCGTAATGCTCATACGCAAATAACTTTCCGGTCCGGCCGATGCCGGTTTGAATCTCATCAATACAGAGGAGCACATCGTATTGTCTGCATAAATCAGCAATTTTTGCCATATCCCCTTTCGAGGTTACTTCCACCCCTCCGCTGCCACTGATCAGCTCCAGGATCATGGCTAGGGGCTTTTCCTCGTTGAAAAGCGTTTCCAGGCTGTCCAGATTTTCCCGAGAGATTTCATAAACGGGATAATTAACCGTGGGAAAGTCCTTTGCAACGGAATCGATTTTCGTAAGACCGAGGGCACCTAAGGTCCGTCCGTGAAAGCTTCCCGTAAAGGTGACAATTCCCGTTTTCCCTTTTCCTTTACCGATATTAAACAGATATTTGATGGCGGCCTCCACACTTTCCGTACCGGAGTTCGTAAAAAACACTTTCCCCGGAAAGGTCCGCTCAATGATTTTTTCTCCCAGGAAAATCCTTTTTTTGCAGTAAAAGAAATTGGAAATATGCATATAGGTCTCCAGCTGTTTTTTTCCTTCCTCCACCAGGGCAGGATGGCAATGTCCTAGGGCATTTACCGCCAGTCCCGAGAACATATCCAGATAGGCCTTCCCCCCTTGATCAAACAGGAAGGATCCTTTCCCATGGCTGATGACCAGGGGCATCCGCTGATAGGTGCCAAGGAGCACCTTTTCTTCTCTATTGATCCAGTTCTCCATTTTCCTCCTCCAGACCAAAGGCTTTTCCGATCTTCAGGATCGCCTCTTTTTCAAATTTTGCATCCACCACCCAGGTAATACTGATCTCTGAAGTGGTGACCATTTTAATGGGAATCCGGTTTTCCGCCATGGTTTGAAACACCTTGGCGGCAACGCCGGAATGGCTCCGCATTCCCAGGCCTACTACGGAGATCTTTACAATATCCTCATTGAAATCCATTTTGGTGTGAGGGGAAATCCCTTCCCACTGTTCAATGACCGCTCTGCCTTTACTGCGGTCCCCCTTCGGGATGGTAAAGCTGACATTCATCAAATCCTCCTGAACCACCATCTGAGAGATCATATCCACATTAATGTCTTCTCGTCCCAATCGGGAAAATAAGTTATATAAATGATCCAGCTTCGGATCCAAATGATGGATGGTAATTTGCACATCTTCCGTACTCGAGGTGATACCGGTTACCACTGCTTCTTCCATTTCCGACTCCCTTTCTTCAATCATCGTACCGGGCATTTCGGAGAATGTGGAGGCCAGATAAATCGGGGTATGGTACTTTCCCGCAAGCTCTACGGCTCGGGGATGAATGACCCCGGCTCCGAGACTGGACATCTCCATCATTTCCTGATAGCCGATCCGATTTATTTTCCTTGCCTTCGGTAGTTTTCTCGGATCCGCACTGTAGATCCCTTCCACATCCGTGTAAATTTCACATCGGGTCTTAAGAATACAGGCCAGGGCTACCGCCGAGGTGTCCGATCCCCCGCGACCCAGCGTGGTGTAGTCCATATTCTCATTGACCCCCTGAAAACCGGCAACCACCAGCACATCGTGTTTTTCAAAAGCTCCGAGAATCTTTTCCCGGTCAATTTTTTTGATTTTCGCATTTTGATGGAGGTCGGTGGTTTCAATGCCCAGCTGATAGCCGGTATAGGATATCGCCCGGCAACTCCGGTCAATCAAGGCCATGGATAAGAGGGAAATCGAGGTCTGCTCTCCCGTTGCCAGCAGCATATCCAGTTCCCGGGGCGAGGGTTTGTTGGCGATTCCCTGGGCAAGGCGGATCAGCTCATTGGTGGTTTTTCCCATAGCCGAGAGGACCACCAGGACCTTATAGCCCTCCTGCACTTTGCCGTTGATTTTGTCCGCAACTCCTTTGATTTTTTCCAGACTCCCCACCGAGGTGCCTCCGTATTTTTGCACAAGTATGTTCATTAGAATTACTCCTCCGAGAGACTTCGAAGGGCATCGACAATCTCGGTTTTCTTTCGGGTCTGATCATCCAGGGTTTTAATTTCCACTGCGGGCATGCCGGCAACCACTGTATTGGGCGCAACATCTTTGGTGACCACCGCACCTGCTGCAACCACCGCACCTTCACCGATTCGAACCCCTTCGAGGATCACCGCATTGGCACCGACAACCACACGGTCTTCAATGACCACCGGACTTGCCGACGGCGGCTCAATAACGCCCGCAATCACGGCTCCCGCTCCGATATGACAGTCTTCACCGATGGTACCTCTACCGCCGACAACGACGTTCATATCAATCATTGTACGCTTTCCGATTACCGCACCGATATTGATCGTGGCGCCCATCATAATTACGGCGTTCTCGCCGATTTCCACTTTTTCCCGAATAATCGCTCCCGGCTCAATTCGTGCTTTCTGGGAGGGAAGGTCCAAAAGCGGAATCCCCGATAAGCATCGGTCACTCTCTATCCGGTATTTAGTAATCCGGTCTTTCTCCGCTGCCAAAAAGGCTTTAACGGATTTCCAGTCTCCGAAAACCACGCCGGTGTTCTTTTCAAAATACGCCTCAAGTTCATAGTTATCCATCGGAATTTCCGACAGGTCCCCGGCAAGATATCCCTTTACCGGCGTCTGCTTTTTACTCTTGGAAATATACTCAATAATTTCCTGTGCATCCATTTGTGTACTCATTTTTTCAGTCTCCTTTGTCCGATTCGTTTTTTTGTTAGTTTTACTCCCGGTTCCGATCCTTCAGCACGTCAGTCATTCCATAAAGCCCCGGGGATTTTCCGATCATAAACTTCGCCGCTTTCAGAGCGCCATCGGCAAAAACCCGTCGGTCCATGGCTTCGTGGGACAGGGTGATCTGTTCCAGGTCATCAATAAAATGCACATGATGTACGCCCTTGATGTCTCCGCCGCGAAGGGCATGGACGCCGATCTCGCCTTTTTCCCGGGGGCTCTCCCCTTCCCGGCCATAAACGGTTTTTCGAGATTCTCCCAGGCCTTCTTCGATGGAGGTTACCAGGGTTTTCGCACTGCCCGAAGGGGCGTCCTTTTTTCTTCGATGATGGGCCTCCACCACCTCGATATCCACCTGCTGACCGATAGCCCTTGCCGTCTCTTTAACCAGGGAAAAGAGCAGATTCATGCCGATGGAGGTGTTGGAAGCTTTGAGAATCGGAATTTTCTCTCCGGCCTTTCGGATTTCTTCTTCCTGTTTTTCACTGTATCCCGTGGTGCCGATGACGATCGGAATACGGTTTTTAAGTCCAAAGCTCAGGAGTTGATCCAAAACCGAGGGATGGGAAAAATCTATCATGACGTCATAATCCTTTCCCAGGGTTTTAATATCGGTTTTGGAGTCCACCCCCTGCATGATCTCCCAAAAGTCGTCCTCTTCAGCCATTGCGGCGATTTTTTCGCCCATGGTTCCGCTAATGCCCCAGATCAGTAGTTTTCGGTTATTCACTGGGCATCCTCCCCTTTCGTTGAAAGGATTTCCAGCCCGTAATTTTTCATGGCCTCGATTAACTGCTTTTTCGGGCCTTCACTCATCGGTGTCAAGGGCAGTCGCAGTTCATTTAAACACATACCCCGTAAAGAAAGGGCTGCTTTGATGGGAATCGGGTTGACCCCTGCAAACACCTGATGAATTAAGGGTAACATCTCCGTCTGTTTTTTCACCGCCGACCTTAAATCCTCCTGCTCGATCGCCTCACATAGCTCCTGTACCTGATTCGGGATAATATTCGCCACCACGGAAATTACGCCGTGACCACCGGAGGCCGCAATCGGCAGGATCTGATCATCATTGCCCGAGTAGATCTTAAAATCCTTCGCCACTCTTCTTTTGACCTCCAGTATCTGGCTGAGATCTCCACTGGCTTCCTTAATTCCGACGATATTTTCAACCCGGCTCAGGGTTTCCACGGTTTCCGGTTCAATATTTAAATTGGTTCGTGAGGGAACGTTATAAAGAATGATCGGTAAATCCACATTCTCCGCAATCCCGGTATAATAGGCTTCAAGCCCTTTTTGTGTGGCTTTATTGTA
>JBEPWR010000051.1:0-8923 GCA_041642335.1 Eubacteriales bacterium | reverse complement strand
CGCCATCAATGGCGGTTTAGATAGCTTTTCCTAAATATTAGTTTGGATAGATGCTCACTTGTTTTTTGTTCTTCCCGATTCGTTCGAATTTCACTGAACCATCGATGGTTGCGAAAAGAGTATCATCGCCACCTCTTTTAACATTATGTCCAGGGTGGAACTTCGTACCTCGTTGGCGAACTAGGATATTACCAGCCAGGACATGTTGTCCGTCTCCTTTTTTTACGCCTAATCGCTTGGAAATACTGTCACGACCATTTTTTGTGCTTCCTACACCCTTTTTACTTGCAAACAGTTGTAAGTTCATTTTAATCATCATTTTCTACACCTCCAGTTCTTCGATTTCCATAAAATCAGAATAACTATGATGAACATTGATCATACCTAAATGCATAGTATTAACGATAAGATCAACTTCTCTTGCCTTATTTTCATTAAGATTATCAGGGATTTGACAAACAAGATACCCTGGCTCAATACTATAATCTAATGGTATTTTAACAATCTCTAGGAGTCCAATAATACAAGTTTGACCTAATACAGAAATTGCTGAACATACAATATCCTTACCATATTCTTCGGCATTGGCATGGCCTTTGATTTCAAAATAGTAAATCCGATTGTCTTTTTTTTTGATTTTTACTTTTACCATAAGGCGCTGGTTTATCCGTTAATCTTTTCGATTAATAGCTTGGTATATGGCTGTCGATGTCCTTGTTTCTTTCTGTAAGCTTTTTTAGGCTTATATTTGAAAACCGTAATTTTCTTAGATTTTCCTTGCTTTTCTACTTTTGCTTCTACAGTTACATCCTCTAGTGTCGGGGTTCCGAATGTAAAGTTTCCGTCTTTAGAAACTCCCAGAACTCGATCTAAGGTAACTGTATCCCCTTCGTTGACTTCTAACTTTTCAACAAAAACGGAATCTCCTTCTGCTACTTTGTATTGTTTTCCACCAGTCTCGATAATTGCGTACATCTATCAAGCACCTCCTCTTATCAAACTCGCCAAATATAGGCAACATTTCTGTTTTAAACCTTATTTGTGCGGCTACTACGAATATAGATATTATCACATTTTAGCCAGTAAGTCAATGAATATCCGTCAGAACTTCGAAATCTCCATAGTCTACTTTGGGGTCCGCTTTAAAACTGAGGCTGATCTTATAAAACTCTTCAAACTTTGCCAACCGAACGCTTTTACTTAATAGCTTGTCCGCTAGATCCGGGTGGATCTTAAAAACAAATTCTGATTGGATCGTATGCTCTATTGCCCGTAGAATCTCTTTTTCAAGTTTTAATAAAAAGAAATCCAAGGACATTCTCCTGCCGGTACCTTCACAGTAGCTACAGTTATGATATAAGTATTTTTCCAGGGTTTTGCTTTCTCTTTTCCGGGTTAATTCTAAAAGACCTAAATTGGTTACACCTAGCACCTTTGTTCTAGTCTTATCTTTACTTAAATGTGTATGAAAAGTATCAATCAGATCTTTATAATGATCGGGGTTTTTCATGTCGATAAAATCAATTATAATAATACCACCAATATCCCGCAGTTTTAGCTGTTGAGCTATTTTTTCACTAGCCTCTAAATTAATTTGAAATATGGTATCTTCAAACTCGTATTTTCCGGTGAATTTTCCGGTATTAACATCAATGGCCGTTAGCGCTTCCGTATGATCTATTACAATATATCCCCCGCTTTTTAGCCAAACCTTCGACTTGTAGATCTGTTCCAGTTGAGTAATAATATTGAATTCCAAAAACATCGGTAACTTTTCATTGTAAAATTCCATACGATTTGTCAGCTCGGGATTTAATTTTTTCATCAAAGTCAAACTTTTACTGTATTCTTCTTTCGAGTTAATATAGAGTTTTTTTATATTACTGGTGAAATAGTCCCTTAGAATTTTATGCGTAATCCCCCACTCTTCAAAAATACATTTCGGTGGGTATTCATAAGAACCTACCCGCTTTATATTTTCCCAAAGGCTGATTAAATATTCAAGCTCCACTTCAAAGTCTCGACCGGAGTATTCTTTTGCCGCCGTTCTGACAATAACTCCGTAATTATCCGGTAGGTATTTTCCCACTTCTTCTTTTAGGGCTTTTCTCGATTCCGGATTTTTTATACTTCTGGAAATACCAATCCCTTTCTCGAATGGTAACAACACCAAATTACGACCGGGAATACCGATTTTTCTTGTAATCTTCGCTCCCTTATCTCCAATTTCTTCCTTGACCACCTGTACGATGATTCCTTGCCCTTTTTTCAACAGTTGTTTAATTGAGCTTTGACTTTTCGTTTCTCCAGGAACTATGGCATCGCTGATATGGAGATAGGCATTTTTTTCACGGCCTATATCAACAAATGCGGCCTGCATCCCTGGTAAAATATCAACAACTTTACCAAGATAGATATTTTTTAAAATTCTGCTCGCATCTTTTTTTTCTACGTAATACTGCGTAAGAATTCGATTTTCGTCAAGTATTGCAACTCGTTCTTCTTCAAATCCTATGTCCACTAAAATGGTTTCCATCCTACGCCCCCTTTTTTGATAATCTCATTGTTTAACTGCATCAATGAGGTCTTTCAGCTCCCCTCCCACTTCTTGATAGAGATCTATTCTTTGAATTTTAATTAAATCACTTTCAATCGAATGTCGGTTTTCAAATTTGGAATGATCTTTCTGCAAATATTGATCAAATAACTTTATAAGATCTTCCGGCTTTAAATTTCCTTTAGATCCTGTGGTTAACAGCACCTTAAGTTCAGCCATCTTCCCCTGCGTCTTCTCTACGGTAAAATGATGTATCAGGGGTTTTACATCCACCTCTTTGTATTCCTGCCGGCGTTGTCGCCTTTTTTTCTTTTTCTTTCGAGTAATCATAATCGACTCTTGATCCAGGAAGTCTCGAATCTCCTCATTAAGCTGTTCCTGGTTAATTCCTTGCTGAGAAAATCCCAAAGTGATCCGATAATCGGAGTACTCTACCATCGACATCAGTGAGTCCTCTTTATCATTGATATAAATGGCCTCTATAATTTGTATACCCCTAGGCATATGTTCATTAACTTTTTCTTTGAATTCTCCAATCGGCATTTCTTCATTCAACTTCAGATCAAAGTATTCTCCTGTGCTCTCGACTCCAAGACTAAGAGCCGTAGCAAAAGAGATAATCGGATGCGGGTTGAATCCCTGTGAATAGGCAATATCGATTCCTGCCCGTCGCAATACCCGATGAAACAGACTTACTAGGTCCAGATGGGAGATGTATTTCATTTCACCGTTTTTAGTAAATTTCCCTCTTAACATGCTCATTAACATACCCCCCGCTTAGATGAGAACTCTTTGTTAATACCGCAAGCAGAACAATTCATTCGACAATCCGCTGTAACTTCTCCAGCTTTAGCTTTTTCATTTTCTCGAACAAGAAAGGATTTCTCCACACCGATATCAAAGTGATCCCAGGGGAGTAATTCCTGATAGCTTCGCTGTCGATGGCTATAATAATCTAATGATAAGCCCTCAGCTTCAAAGGCTTTTATCCATTTTTCATAGCTGAATCGGTCATCCCAGCCGTCGAATTTGCATCCTAAGGCAAAGGCTTCAAATAATACCCTTGATAACCGTCGGTCTCCTCTAGCAAAAGCGCCTTCGATGACACTTGTTTTGCCGTCATGATAGTTGTAATTGATGCTTCGATGCTTGAGGCTCTCTTTTAACAGCGACTGTCGGCGATGAATTTCCTCTAATGTGATTTGCTCCTCCCATTGGAACGGCGTAAAAGCTTTTGGCACAAAGGTGGATGTGCTTACTGTGATTTTTAAGCCTCCTGCCCGTTGTTCTTTTGGAACAAGATGATACTGATCAATTACCTTGTATACGAGTTCTTTAATTCCGAGGATATCTTCATCGGTTTCTGTTGGCAGGCCAATCATAAAGTACAATTTGATATTATTATAACCCATTTCAAAGGCTTCTTTGGCAGAGTTTAATAAATCTTCTTCCGTAATGTTTTTATTGATCACGTCCCGAAGTCTTTGCGTGCCCGCCTCCGGCGCAAAGGTCAAACCGGTTTTCCGTACTTTTTGAATCTCTTCAATTAGTTCCTTGGAAAAATTATCTAATCTCAGTGAAGGTAATGAAACTCCAATATGATCCTTTTGGTTAATCTCAATCAAATGATTGATCAATGCTTCTATTTCTGTGTAATCACTGGAACTCAAAGAAGCTAAGGAAATTTCTTCGTAACCCGAGTTTTTCAACAAATCATGAGCCATCCTTTGTAGTTTATCCAAACTGCGCTCCCGTACCGGTCGATAGATCATCCCAGCCTGACAGAAACGGCAACCCCGAATACAACCCCGAAAGATTTCCAGAACAACACGGTTATGCACCGTATCGATATAGGGAACAAGAATTTTATCCGGATAGTAAGCTTCATCAAGGTCTTCGATAATCCTCTTTCTTAAATTTCTTTCCCCCTGTGCCTCATCCTTCAGTTGTATTGCTTTAATTGTCCCATCCGCTGAATATTCCACCGTAAAATGACTGGGAATATATATCCCTTCAATTTTCGATACTTCTTTCAAAAATTCTGTTTTATTGTAATCCCGGTTTTTTTTCATTTCTTTGTAGAGATTAACTACTTCAAGAATGATTTCTTCGCCCTCGCCTAATACAACAATATCTGCAAAATCTGCAATCGGCTCCGGATTGTAACTGCAGGGTCCTCCAAGAATTACAATCGGATCCTCTTCCTTGCGATCCTTTTGGAATAAAGGAATATTTCCCATATCTAATATATTCAAAATATTTGAGTAACTTAGCTCATATTGCAAGGTAAAACCAATAAAATCAAAAGCCCTTATCGGGGTCTTGCTCTCTAGGGAAAAAAGAGATCTCCCTTCCCTACGAAGTAAGCTTTCCATATCTTCATTCGGAGAAAATACCCGTTCACAATAAATCTTCTCCTGGTTATTGAGTAAATGATAAAGAATTTGCATGCCTAAGTGACTCATTCCGATTTCATACGTATCGGGAAAAGCAAAAGCAAAGTGAACCATCTCATCGGTTAGCACTTTATGAGCAGCATTCATTTCATTACCTAAATATCTTGCAGGTTTTTCAACCTTCATCAACAGATCCTCAATCTGAATTTTTTTCGTATTCTCTTTCATTGTTTCACTCCTAAAGGTTATTTTCTATTGTAATTTCCGATTATTTGTGTATTCCCAAAGATTTTTTGACTCTTCAGTTTACCATATTTAACCCTATAAATCAATAAACCATAAGAACCTGATCATCGTATTCACATAAAAAAAGAACTTCTAATTGATCTTTCAATTAAAAGTTCTGTGTAAGTATAGACTATCAGATATTAGTCCTCTTTTTTTCGTTCTTTCATTTTCTTAATAGGGATGTTGGCAACTAAAGCAGGTTTGCCTCTAGAGTTTGAGTCATCATCGGTCTGAACAAGCTTAACATCAAAACAGCTTTCATCAATTTCAATATATTTGGATATCACTTCTAAAATATCACTTTTTAAACTATTAATAAATTCCGGCGAAGAATTACTTCGATCATGTATGAGTACTAATTGCAATCGTTCCTTTGCTACATTTTTACTGGTTTTGTCTTCTTTGTTAAACCACTTAAATATATTGAGATTCATATTATGCCCCCTCTCCTCATTTTAATTTGAATTGATCTTGAAAAAACTTTTCAAACGATCCATTATGCCATTTTCTACTTTAAATTCTTCAAATGGAACATCTTCTCCATTGATTCGTCGGGCAATGTTTCTAAAGGAAGTTCCAGCAAAGGATTGCTCATGGTTTACTACAGGATCTCCTCGATTTGTGGAAATAACGATATTCTCATCGTCCGGGACAACCCCGATTAAGTCAATCGCTAAAATATCGATCATATCTTCTGTATTCATCATATCTCCTCGTTTTACCATATCAAAACGAAGCCGGTTAATAATCAACTTCGGATCTCTTATATCTGCTGCTTCTAGAAGACCGATAATTCGGTCCGCATCTCGTACCGCCGATACTTCTGGAGTTGATACTACAATGGCTTCATCCGCACCGACAATTGCGTTTTTAAAACCTTGTTCAATACCCGCAGGACAATCGATAACTACATAATCAAAACGTTCTTTTAACTCATCAATTAAGGTTTTCATCTGTTCCAAAGCAATAGCATTCTTATCCTTCGTTTGAGCTGCCGGAAGCAAATGAAGATTCGGATGTTTCTTATCTTTAATTAATGCCTGCCGCAACTTACAGACGCCTTCAACAACATCTACAATATCATATACAATTCGATTCTCTAATCCTAATACCACATCTAAGTTTCGAAGACCGATATCTGCATCTACCACTACGACTTTCTTATCAAGTTTAGCTAACGCTGTACCGATATTGGCTGTGGCTGTAGTTTTTCCTACCCCGCCTTTGCCAGATGTAATAACAATCACTTTTCCCATTATCTTTCCCCCTTCTTCTTTCCTTTATTATAGTTGGATTCAACATATACTGACTGGTCCCTTATTTTTGCAACTTCAGGATTCATAGAATCCGGTATTTTGTCATCCGGAGACCGGGCGATGATATCGGCAATTCTTAATTGAGTCGGATTTAATACATAGGCAGAAACAATGGCATGAATATTTCCGTTGGCACCGGCATGGGCGATTCCCCTTAAACTACCAAGCACAATTATATTACCATGAGCTTTTACCACGGCTCCAGGATTAACATCCCCAAAGATCACCAGGTTTCCTTCATAGGCTAAAACCTGCCCTGAGCGAAGTGTTCCATTGTGAAATTTTGTCATGCCTTCCGAAAGCCCCTGAAATATCTCCTCTGTTGGTTCTTCAATTTCTTCTTGAAAGCTTAAATCATATTTATCCATTACCAGAGATTTCAGCTCTAATCGCTCTTCTTTACTAATACCGGGGCATTCAATATCAACAAGCTTTGCTCCTCTAAAGAAATTTTCCGCTTTTTCAAACTGTGTGATTAAAGCACCTTTAATATTTTGAAAATCTTGATCTCCATTGACTTTGATTATAAGCCCATTCTTCGTTCCTTTGAATTCAATTAAGCTTTGATTCACCATAATGAGACCTCCACACTCAATTTCTTCTATCTTATAGTATTCTCGATAACTTCCAAAACTCCTGCTTTTACTTCGTTTTTTTTGAAAAATATTAAGGAATACTTAAGGTTCCTGCCCGTTTTCTTCCTTATTATTTTCCTCTTCATCCCCTGCATTTTCTTCATTTAAGGCTTTATTCATGCCTAAATATTCTGCTGCAATTTCTCTAAAAATTGGTGCTGAGTACCCACCGGTTCCACCTTGATGGACCACCACTGCCACGGCTATTTCCGGATCTTCGTAAGGGGCAAAACCGACAAACCAGGAATAGTTATCATAATCCTCTTTATACTGATTCAATTCTTGATTATTAATCCTTGGATTTAAGATTTTTATCGCTTCTCGCATGGCATTACTGTCTTCCAGATACTTCTCTTCTCCAGGATTTTCCGCTCTTAGTTCTTTCATCTTCTCTCTTACTTCCGCTTCCGTTACTTGGAAGCGACTAAGGTGCTTCAGAAGATATTCCACCTCATCCTTTGGTGGTATTTTCCCTGTAAATTGTGCGGTACCGGTTTTTCCTGCTACTTTGGCTGGGAAATCTCTGAAATATCTCCATGGAGTTCCTTCTTCAGTCGTCAAGTACATTCCCTCGTGGATGATATCTAAATCAGCAGGATTCGATAATTCCAGCTGATCGATTATCTCCGGCTCCTTTTTTTCAAATTCTCCGGTTAAGGGATCTTCTATTCCGTCAATTACCGAAACTTTATATCTGGTGCCTCCATTCGCTAGGACGGCCATATAGTTCGCCATTTGAATTGGCGTATACTGATGCTCTCCCTGTCCGATGGAGAGGTTTAGCACATCCATTTCAGTCCAGTATGCTTGATTAAAATAACTATATTTGATTATATCAACCCAACCTTCACTGTTATCGATTTTTTCGATATATTCTCTTTTGATCCCGATATCTAACAACCGGTTATACAGTTCCCCTCTAGAAGGGTTCTCAGAGGTCCAGGATACGATCTCGTCAATGATTGACACCCGGGGATCTTCAGAAAGATCCACAACCTCCGGATCAAGCTGAGTAAGAAGAAGATCCGATCTTAGTTTCCAACGGAGAAGATTTTTAATTCCTTCGGTTTTGATCTCTTCACTAGGTAGCTTTCCAGAGACTTCATTCGGAACTTCTATTTCTATTCCGGAAGGGTCATTTAACCCCAGTTTCTTTGAAAAATCCAACATTTGATCAACACCCATGCTAAAGGGAAGTGCTCGGTCTCGAGAATAGTCCCAATTACGTAGTACAGAAGCGAAGTAAATATTGTTCGAATCCGCAATCGCCTCCACTAAGTTTTGACTACCCAGATATCCCCGACTCGAATTCCATAACCAGTTTCCAAATATTTGATTTCCTCCGATTCCCACTTCGATATATCCGGTATCTTGCATTCGATAATTAGGATCCAGTCCGTATTCTAAAGCTGCAAGACCCACAACCATCTTATAAACCGATCCCGGCTGAGCCGCGGAACTTAAGGCATTGTTTCTCATCGGTGTAGGGGATAAGCGGTCATTGGGATTCTCCGGTTGTAGTGTCGCCCAGTCTTCACTGCTGATTCCCGTTGTAAAAAGATTCGGGTCGAAATCCGGATAATTTGCCAAAGCTAAGACTTTACCGGTTTTGATATCCAGAACAACTGCGGATCCACTTTTTGCTTTATCATAAACCCGCCCTCGAGAGTTTTTAAATGTATCTGTTCCCCAAGGGGTTTCATACGTTCCCCCTTGTTGAATGCTATCAAT
>JBEPWR010000050.1:0-8932 GCA_041642335.1 Eubacteriales bacterium | reverse complement strand
TGAGCATGATGCTGCAGGGGATATTCTAAAGGACCTTAGAAGAGTGACAAAGGGCTATCGGGTACCCGATGACGTCTGCAATACCTTTGTATTTGCCTTTGACAAGCTCGAAGAATTAGAAAAAGACTTATTCCAGCACATTCATCTGGAAAACAACATTTTATTTAAACTGTAAGACCTGTAAATAGTAGTTTAAGAAAACAAAATTTCAAGGAGGTTTGATCATGGGATTTAAAATTAACGATCATGTAAAATGGGTAGGACATATTGACTGGGATCTTAGGAAATTTCATGGGGAGGAGTATTCGGCACATCGGGGTTCATCTTATAATTCCTATTTGGTAGAGGATGAAAAAACCGCGCTTATTGATACCGTATGGGTTCCCTTTAGTGAAGAGTTTGTACAAAACCTAAAAGAGGAAATTGATTTGAAGAAAATCGATTACATCATTGTTAATCATGGGGAAATTGATCACAGTGGTGGACTTGTGGATCTAATGAAGGAAATTCCTGATACCCCGATTTACTGCACGGCAAATGCAGTGAAATCCCTTAAGGGACAATTCCATCAGGATTGGAATTTCGTTGAGGTAAAAACCGGGGACACGTTAAATCTCGGGACACGGACCTTAACCTTTGTGGAAGCCAGAATGCTTCATTGGCCGGATAGTATGATGACCTACATGGATCAGGACAATATTTTGTTCAGCAATGATGCTTTCGGGCAGCACTATGCATCCAGTGGGATGTTTAATGATACAGTGGATCAGGGGGAGCTCTATCAGGAGGCCGTTAAATACTATGCAAACATCCTAACACCCTTTAGTAAATTAGTGGAAAAAAAGATTAATGAACTACTGGATATGGGCATACCGGTGGATATGATCTGTCCCAGCCATGGCGTAATTTGGAAGGACAAACCTTTGCAGATTGTGGAAAAATATATGGAATGGGCGAAAAATTATCAGGAAAATCAAATCACGATTCTTTACGAGACCATGTGGGAGAACACCCGAAAAATGGCAGAGGCCATTGGTGAAGGGGTCTTAGCGATTGATCCGAATGTCAGATTAAAACTCATCAATGTGGGAAAGACCGATAAAAACGATGTGCTCACTGAGGTGTTTAAATCCAAAGGGGTAATAATGGGGTCTTCAACCATCAACAACGGCATCTTATCTAATACCGCAGCCCTATTGGAGATGATGAAGGGCCTAAAGTTCAAAGAAAAAGCTGGAGCGGCCTTTGGAAGTTACGGCTGGAGCGGAGAATCTCCGGGGATTATTGCGGAAGCCTTACAAGTGTCCGGTTTTGATGTATTGAAAACAAATTACAAGGCTTTATGGACCCCAGACAAAGAAGCAGTGGAAGAAGGCAATGCATTTGGCAAGACTTTCATGAATGAACTAGACCAATAAATTGGATAAACGATTATACCGAACCGTGCTGTTAGTGCATTGTACTATATTTTCAAACCTCCTTTAACTAATGTTAGAGGAGGTTTTTTTGAGAAAAAAAACAACTAAAAAATAAGTTTTATATTTTTAAAGTAGGGTATATAAACAGTAGTTTGGAATAAAAAATTTTAAGGGGGAAAAAAAATGAGTATGTTTTGTCATCAATGTCAGGAAGCTGCCCGAAATGTGGGATGTAGCGGGAAGGCCGGTGTCTGCGGTAAAACCGAACAGGTGGCTAATCTTCAGGATTTATTGGTTTATGCGTTAAAAGGAGTTGCAGAATATAATGCCCAGGCAAGAAAGCATGGACTCAACAAACCGGAAACCGATGAGCAAATGTTCGATGCCTTATTTTCTACCATAACGAATGCCAACTTTGACCCTGAGGCCATAAAAGATCGGATCGATAAAGCACTATTTACCAGGGAAGAAATCAAAAAGACCTTGGAAAATGAAGGAAAACTCGAAGACAAGAATTACAAAGAATTTGCAACTTGGAGTGTTAACCGCGACGCTTACGAAGAGAAGGCAACGGAAAAAAAGGTAGGAATTCTATCGGATGAAAACGAGGACATCCGAAGTCTTCATTCCTTAATCCTATTCGGACTCAAGGGAATGTCCGCATATGGAGACCATGCATACATTCTTGGAAAGCATAAGCCGGAAATCAATGAGTTTATAGAAAATGCATTATTAGCAACAGAGGACGATTCCTTAAATGCCGATGATTTAACGAAGCTCGTTTTGGATACCGGAGCCAAGGGTGTGGAAGTTATGGCCTTACTGGATGAAGCGAATACTTCCGCTTATGGAAATCCTGAAATTACCGAGGTAGAACTCGGAGTTCGGAATAATCCCGCAATTCTTGTCAGCGGCCATGATTTAAGAGACTTTGAAGAGCTTTTAGAGCAAACCAAGGATCAGGGCGTGGATGTCTACACCCATTCCGAAATGCTTCCCGCGAATTACTACCCGGCATTCAAAAAATACGACCACTTTGTAGGAAACTACGGAAATTCCTGGTGGAAGCAAAAGGAAGAGTTTGAAACTTTCAACGGACCGGTGCTTTTTACCACAAACTGTATAGTACCTCCAAAAGAAAGTTACAGTGATCGAATTTATACTACAGGATCCTCCGGATACCCCGGATTCAAGCATATTCCTAAGCGGGAAGAGGGCGGTACAAAGAATTTTTCACAGATTATTGAACATGCGAAAAAGCTTCCTGCCCCGACGGGTATAGAAGAAGGCAAGCTTGTGGGTGGATTTGCTCATAATCAGGTAATGGAACTTGCGGATAAAGTAGTGGACGCCGTAAAATCCGGTGATATTAAGCAATTCTTTGTTATGGCCGGCTGTGATGGCAGAATGAAAGATCGCCAGTATTATACGGATTTCGCAAAAGCATTACCGGATGATACGGTAATCCTTACTGCTGGATGTGCAAAATATCGGTACAATAAACTTGATTTAGGAGATATTGGCGGAATTCCACGGGTACTTGATGCTGGACAATGCAATGACTCCTATTCTCTAGCGGTAATTGCCATGAAATTACAAGAAGCATTTGAACTAGATGATATCAACGAATTGCCGATTTCTTACAACATCGCGTGGTACGAACAGAAAGCGGTTATCGTGTTCCTGGCCTTATTATCTCTAGGCGTTAAGAATATTAAATTGGGACCCACTCTACCCGCATTCTTATCACCGAATGTTGCCAATGTAATAGTCGAGAAGTTCGGCGTTAACGGAATTCAAACCGTAGAAGAAGATATGGAACAATTTTTAGGCTAAAAATTCAGAGTGAACAGATATAACATTTACAGACGGAACCTATGTGTTTTATTAAAACACATAGGTTCCGTCTCTTTTATGAATGAGTTGCATAAATAAAGTGAAGAGTCAATAATTATGGGTATCAGTAAAAAATAAGCGAAGTGAAAGGAGGCAGGACAGTGCCCGTTATTGAAACAAATAACCTGACAAAGTATTATGGAAAAACCAAAGGGATTGAAAATGTGAATATTACAGTAAAAGAGGGTGAAATTTACGGATTTATCGGTCCGAACGGTGCCGGAAAATCCACGACAATACGAACCCTCCTGGGGCTAATATTTCCCACAAGGGGATCCGCAACAATCTTCGGAAAGGACTGTATTAAAAAAGGGCATGAAGTGCGTCGCTATATCGGCTATCTTCCCTCTGAAATGTTTTACTACGAAAAAATGAAGGTAAAAGATTTGTTAAATTACTCCGCGAGTTTTTTTAAGGGCGATTTTTCAAACCGAATTACTCGTCTTTCCGAGACGATGGAGCTGGATCTGAATCGAAGGATTGAAGACCTTTCCTATGGTAACAAGAAAAAAGTAGGGATTGTCCAGGGCCTTCTTCACAGTCCGAAGTTAATCATCCTTGACGAACCCACAGGAGGACTGGACCCCTTGATGCAAAAGAAGTTTTTTGAATTAATCCGGGAGGAGAATCAAAAAGGGGCCACCATCTTTTTTTCATCCCATATTTTATCGGAAGTACAACAGCTTTGTCACCGCGTAGCAATAATTAAAGAGGGCTCTATCATCCAGGTAGAGGATATCCAAACGCTTCAAAAAAATAATTATAAAAAAATTAAAATCAAGGGAGAGAATCTTTCTACAGATGCTTTTGATCTTGAGGGAGTTACAAATATGGTGGCAGAAAATCATACCCTGAAATTTTTTTACAAAGGAGATATTAATCGGATTAAAGATCAAATTCAGCCGATGAAGCTGGAAGATCTGCTTATTGAAGATCCGACCCTGGAAGAAATTTTTATGCATTATTACGAGTAGGAGAGTGCCTATGAATATTTATAAGTTTGAACTAAAAACCTATTGGAAGTCTTTTATTTACTATTCACTAGGAATTATTGCGCTGCAGGTGATTATGATGGTGTTTTATCCGACCATGGCACAGGATGCTCAGATGATGGATTTGATTTTTGAAAACTATCCGAAGGAATTACTGCAAGCGATGGGCATGGGGGAGCAGATTTCTTTAGCCACGGTACTGGGCTACTATACCTTTGTATTTGTATTCGTTCAGCTTATTGTTGCCGTGCAAAGTGCCTATTACGGTTTTCAGTTTTTATCTGTAGAAGAACGGGAGCACACGGCGGATTTTTTATTTACGAAACCGGTAAAACGAAGTCGAATCCTTGTGGAAAAACATCTAGCCGCCCTTAGTATACTGTTGCTAACAAGTATAGTGGTTGCTAGTAGTACATTTGTTTCTATCGAAATTTTTCGTGATGGTAGGGCTTATCAGTCTGGGCCCCTGATTTTATTGCTGGTTTCCGTACCCTTGTTCCAATTGTTTTTTTTCAGTATCGGAATGCTTGTAACGGCTTTGACGAAAAGAATACGAAGTGTGATCAGTTACGCCTTAGGCTTAGCCTTTGGGCTGTATGTACTGAATGCCTTTCGAAGCATTGTGGGAGGGGAAATGTTAGGGCTTATCACTCCTTATTATCACTTTGAACCCTCTTATATTTTAATGGAAGACAGCATTGCTATGAACCGGGCAATCATTACTATTGCAGTCATTCTAGTTGCCCATATTATAAGTTATTTTGCCTATAAGAATCGGAATATTAATGCACAGTAAGAGGGAGTTGAAGCCATGAATGTTTTTTTTCGTGAACTAAGAGCACATCTGAGAAGTTTAATGATCTGGTCGCTGGTCCTACTGGTATTTATCCTTATGGTATTTGTGGAGTTTGAAGCCTACTACAACAATCCGGAAATGGCCGAGATACTTACGGTGATGCCTGAGGGTATGCTTGAAGCTTTTGGAATGCAGGGAGCAAATCTCACGACCATTAATGGCTATATGTCTCTTGTGGCGTTGTATTTGTATATTCTGCTTGGGATTTTTGCAGTACTTCTCGGAAACAATATAATCGGAAAAGAAGAACGGGATAAAACGGGAGAGTTTCTTATGAGTATGCCGATTAAGCGCTATCGAATTTTGATCAGCAAAGTGGCAGCTGCGGTGGTTAATTGTATTGCGCTGACCGTCATTGCCGGAATCGGGATTGGGGTTTCAATATATGAGTACAATCCGAATCGGGAAAATACAGAGTATATTCTACAAATTCTTATGGCTGCATTTTTAATTCAATTGATCTTTCTGAGTTTAGGGTTGTTAATTGCCGCAGTACTAAAGGGCTTTAAAAAATCCAGCGCAATTGCGATTGCTCTCGTAGTGGGCACGTATATGATTTCGGTAATTCAAACGTTAAGCGATTCTGTCGATTTTTTAAAGTATTTTACTCCCTTTAAGTATTTCGAAGCATCGGATATTTTGCAGCATCAGGGTTATGAAAGCGTTTATTTACTTTTAACCATGATTATTGTGATCGGAGCTTTATTTGGAGTCTTCTATGTGTATCCTAGACGAGACTTAAAACTTTAGTGGTAACACTAAATGAATTATTACTGTTTTTTGTTCTGGTACTTTTTATATAGGGTCACTCCGATGGTAATTACTACCCCGAGAACAATTCCAACCACAGGCCAGATTAATAAGGCTAAAATACCCATGATTTCCCCCCAGCCATCTAATTCCTGCCAGAAAGCCCGGTACATTTCAATAAATCCGACCAAGAGTCCTGTCATAAATAAAAATAGGACGATGGTTAACTGATAACCGCTCAGCACGAGATAAATTAATCCTGCTAAGAGTGAAAACACAAAATAAACGGCTAAGTTCTGCAGTTGCAGAGCAGCACCGAGCAGAAAGCTGACGCCAATGATCAAAAGTACAAAAGTTATTAAGGAAAGAGCAATTCCGCGAAATAGTTGGTTCTTTTCAAGATGAAATGACATAAGAATCCTCCTAGACTGAGTAATAATAAGGTGTTTTTATTTGCAAAATGTTTATCTATATCAGTATAGTTAAGAATTCTTGATTATGCAAGAAAAATAAACTTGACGGACCCCGCTAATAAATATTATGATTTACTTAGAATCATCAACCAGAGCGAAATTTCAGAAAGAAAGGAAGGGATTCGAATGAGAAAAAAATATGTGGGAATCCTAATGTTTCTGATTCTCGGAATAATTATTCTATTTGTCGGCTGTGAAAGGCCTCAATCGGAAACCCGTTGGGAGAGTTATGAAAATCGTTTTATACAGATGGATTATCCGGCACAGTGGACGTATGAAGAGGTAAACAATGAGAATCTGATCGCAGTGCGTTTTGAGGAGGAAGGAGAAGACTTTGTTTTTGAATTAAGTATCACCGGAATCGAGAACTGGTTAGAGGAAGAGGAAAAGCTTGAGTTAATGGAAGAGATGGCTATTCAGCAGTCGCAAGAGGAGGATTTCGAAGTCCTTGAAAATGAAGAAATTGAAATTGACGGTCAACCAGGAATTAAAATTGTGGATCAGCAGGAAAATCAGGGAATAAGACAAACTGTGGCAACAGTATTCAACTATCACCAATTGGCTATGAATTTTGCGGGGACTGCGGATGCCTACGAGGAACATGAAGAGCTTGTGGAAGAAACAATAGATTCCATAGAAATCATCATCGAGCCCTAGAGAATCGGATCCTTAATTACTATTGCCCTAGTGATTAAGGTTTTTTATTTAAAGATTTGACGGTATTTTGTTATAATTAAGAATAAGATGGGTAAACGGGTATAGTGGTAATATATTTGCATAAGGAGGCAATACGAAATGTTGAACAGTGAATCAGCCTTGTTAGAAGGAGTTATTGATGCCATCCCAGATCCAATCATTATAAAAAATCGGGAAATGAAAGTCCTTCATTGCAACAAAGCAGGCTATAGGCTGCTTGATGAAATTCAAGAAAAACTAGGAGATGCTACAAAAAATTTCTTTAAAGACCCTGCATCCAGCGAAGTTTTTAACACCGGGAAAATTCAAAAGACCCAGGTGGCTTTAAAAAGCCATGGTTATTATTTTGAAAAAGTTATCACACCCCTAAAAAATGAAGCGGGGGAGATTACTAGCATTGTTGAACAGTATAAAGATATTAGCGAATTAGTAGAAAAACAAAAGGAACTGGATGTTTACTTTTCTTCAAGTCTGGATCTTTTGTGTATTGTCAGTCTGGAAGGGCGGTTTCTCAGACTGAATCCCCAATGGGAAGAAGTCTTGGGTTATAGGATGGATGAGCTTATCGGTCAGGAAATTTTTGAGTATCTACATCCTGATGATCTAATCCCTACATATGAAGCAATGAAAAATTTAGGGAAAGACAAGGAAGTCCAAAACCATATAAACCGATATCGTTGTAAAGATGGTACATATCGAAAACTTGAATGGAGAGCAAAACCGGTGGATAAAAAAGTTTATGCGGTAGCCCGGGACATTACGGAGCAAGAGGAGGGAAAGGAAAAGCTAAAAGCCAGTGAGGAAAAGTACAAAACCTTAGTGGAACAGTCGACAGATATGCTTTATCTTCATGATTTGTGCGGCAGGATCATTGAAGTAAACAAAGCCACCTGTCAGTTGATGGGTTATACCAGAGAAGAACTTCTACAAATGAATATTCTGGACCTTCATCCCTACCAAGGAAAGTTCGAGTTTTTCAAAGCCTTATGGGAAAATTGGACAAGAAACGAAATTATTGAATTCACTACGGAGCATAAGACTCGAAGGGGAAAGGTAATGGATGTGGACATTCGAGCAAGAAAAGTAAGGTTTGGAGGGAGGGAGTATGTTATGGCTCTGGTCCGTGATGTGACCGAGAGCAGAAAAATACAGGAAACCCTTATTCAGGCAAAAAGAAGCGCCGAATCCGCAAATTTGGCAAAAACCCGATTCCTTGCGAATATGAGCCACGAAATTCGAACGCCAATGAACGGAATCCGGGGATTTTTGCAACTGTTAGATGATACCCCCCTGGATGAAACCCAGAGAGACTATGTGGAATATATCGAGAACTCCAGTGTGAATTTATTAAATATTATCAATGATATCCTGGACTTATCTAAAATTGAAGCCGGAGAGTTCCCTTGTGTTCTGCAGCCGATGAACCTGAAAGAAACCCTTGAAAATATTGCCTTTCCCTTTGAGTACCGTGCAAATAACAAGGGGTTGACCTATGAAATAACCATATCAGAAAAACTTGACCAGGAAGTTTACGGAGACAGCACGCGATTAATGCAAATTTTTACGAATTTAATCACCAATGCCATTAAATTTACGCCGAAGGGGAAAGTCCAGATCGAAGCTGAGGTTGAAGAAAAAGATGAAAAACATTTGGAATTGAGTTTTTCTGTGTCGGACTCAGGAATCGGTCTGAGAAAGTCAGACCTCAAGAAAGTATTTTTGCCCTTTAATCAGGTAGATGATGCCTACACTCGAAAGTATGGCGGTACGGGGCTAGGTCTTGCCATAGTAAAAGAGCTCTTGAAGCTTATGGGCGGAGAAATTTCTGTAAATAGCACGTACGGTGGGGGA
>JBEPWR010000049.1:0-8956 GCA_041642335.1 Eubacteriales bacterium | reverse complement strand
GGAACATATCCGATACTTTCCCGAAGTCTTTGCAGAGGATAGTGCTCCTTGGGCTGATCAAAGTAAAAAAGGTTTCCGCTTTCCTGTTGCCTCAGAGTTGCCAGGATGGAGAGCAGTGTGGATTTCCCCGCACCGTTGTCTCCCAGGATTCCAAGAATTTCCCCTTCCTGAAGGGATAAGGAGATTCCCCTTAAGACTTCCTCTTTTCCGTATCCGTAATTTAATTCCTCCGCTTTCAGCATCGTCATACCGATCCCTCTTCTTTTTTAACTTATACTTTATTCTATCATAATTTATCATTTAACATAGTTGAATTTTGAAAAAAACTTCTCAGATCTTACAGGAAAATCTCCAATAGGAAAATTCCTATTGGAGACCGATATCCGAAATCTAACGATTTCCTGTTAACTTAACTTTTCGTTTCATCAATATCTTTTTTGAGTTCTTCTTTTCGCTTTTCCGCCTTTTCCTTCATTTCCTTTGTCAGTTCCTCAACATCTTTTTCCACTTCTTTTTTCTGTTTTTCCGCTTTTTCTCTGGCTTGTCCCGCCTTTTTTTCCACTTCTTCCTTCTTCTCTTCCAGTTCTTCCTTTTTATCTTCCAGTTCTTTTTCCAGTTTCTCCTGGCTTTTATTTAAGCGTTCTTTGGCTTTTTCCATTTTTTCTTCCACGGTTTCTTTTTTCTCCTGGTAAAAATCCTTGGCCTTC
The DNA here is from genome assembly GCA_041642335.1 of Eubacteriales bacterium. Classification (GTDB taxonomy): domain Bacteria; phylum Bacillota; class Clostridia; order Peptostreptococcales; family T1SED10-28; genus Isachenkonia. Next base: position 8,249 of record JBEPWR010000049.1, on the reverse strand, counting down.
ACTTTGGTTTCTTCCAGATTTCTTTCCAGATTTTCTTTGGTCTCTCCGATATTTTCCTTAACCTTCTCGGTGTTTTTCTCGATTTCCTCTTTGGCTTTCCGACGGGTGTTCTCACCCTTGTCCGGAGCAAAGAGCACACCGGCTAAACCACCTAATATTCCTCCGGCGGCTACGCCTTTCGCTACACCTTTTCGATGTTCCTTAGTCTTTTCTTCTTCCCGTTTTTTCGGGTTGAGACGGTCTTTTAAATCCTCAAATTTTTTGATTGCATCTTTTTTTACATCTTTTTTCTTCATTATAGCACTCCCCTTTATCTATTTTTATATTTCCTACCCATTATTGCTTGTCTGAAACGATTATCTCGTTTTTTTTGAAAAAAACTCCCTTTCAAACCTTCTGCAAAGAATTTTCTGATTAATCCATAGGATTAAAGGTATACATGTAGTAAGAAGAAAAAAGGAAATACATAATAAAAATTTGGAGGTGTTTATTTTGTTAAATTTAGAAACTACCTATATGGGGATCCCGCTTAAAAATCCCATTGTAGCCGGTGCCAGTGCCTTATCCAGTGATATGAAAAATCTTAAGCGTCTGGAATTTTCCGGTGTGGGAGCCATTGTGGTCAAATCCTTGTTTGAAGAGGAAATTGAACTTCGTCGTTTCGAGTTTGAAGAGGAACTTGAAGAGTTTGACCATGTACACGCGGAGATGACATCCATTCACCCGCATATTGAATTCAAAGGCACACAGGAGCATCTATACTGGCTGACAAAAGTAAAAAATAAAGTGCATGTTCCCATCATCGCCAGCTTGAATGCTCACAATCTTGATACCTGGGTTGAGTATGCCCAGGCCATTGAAAAAACCGGTGTGGACGGCTTGGAACTGAACTTCTACGAACTGCCCCAGAATCCCGATACGTCCGCGGAAGAGATCGAAAACCAAAACGTGGAGGTCCTGAAAAAAGTCAAAGCTGCGGTAAAAATCCCCGTTTCGGTTAAACTCAGCCCCTACTATACGAATATGGCAAGTGTTGTTAAGCGTCTGGATGATGCAGGCGCTGACGGAGTGATCCTCTTTAACCGCCTTTTCCAACCGGAAATCAATATTGAGGAAGAAAAAGAAGACATCACCTTTGATTTTTCTCAATCATCGGATAGCCTGTTAACACTCAGATGGACTGCTCTGCTTAGCCCCCTTACCAAAGCAGACATTTTCAGCAGCCGGGGAATCATCTTTACGGAAGATATGATCAAAATGCTTCTTGCCGGCGCTCAAAGCGTGCAGGTGGTAAGCACCCTTTACAAAAACGGCATTCAGCAGGTGGAAGTGTTACTGAAGGAACTGGAAGAGTGGATGAAGGAAAAAGGCTATCAGAGCCTGAAGGATTTCCGGGGTAATATGGCCAAGGATCATATGAAGGATCCCTGGGCCTATGAGCGAAGTCAGTACATTAAAATGCTTCTTTCCAAGGAAAACTTATAATGAATATTTTAATAAAAAGTGTACCAGAGGGTCGGACCCTCTGGTACACTTTTTTCTTTCAAAGCAAAAGCACCTAAATCATTATGATTTAGGTGCTTTTTTGATTGGCACGCCCTGAGGGATTCGAACCCCCGACTTACTGGTTCGAAGCCAGTCACTCTATCCAGCTGAGCTAAGGGCGCATATCGATCCATGCGATGAAGAATTTAAATGGCGTGCCCACAGGGATTCGAACCCCGGACCCTCGGCTTAGAAGGCCGATGCTCTATCCAACTGAGCTATGAGCACGCATTTTTTGGAGCGGAAGACGGGAATTGAACCCGCGACCCTCGCCTTGGCAAGGCGATGCTCTACCGCTGAGCCACTTCCGCATATCATTGGCTGGGGTAGCAGGACTTGAACCTACGAATGACGGAATCAAAATCCGCTGCCTTACCAACTTGGCTATACCCCAAAAGTTCTGAAGTACATAGAGTACATTCTTTGTAAAAAAATGGGGTGGGTGATGGGATTTGAACCCACGCATGCAGGAATCACAATCCTGTGTCTTAACCCCTTGACTACACCCACCATATTTGTGGAGCGGGTGAAGGGAATCGAACCCTCGCTATCAGCTTGGAAGGCTGAAGTTCTGCCACTGAACTACACCCGCGCAATTGATTACCTTGCGACCTAAATAATATTATCATCATCCTCGGTCTATGTCAATAGATTTTATTATATTTTTCTTTTTTCTTTTTTTAATAATCCCTTTCCCCCGGCTATTCTTCCATTTCCATAAGGTCCACCCGAATGTTCTGTTCCAAAGAGATAAGAGCGTAGCTTTTTCTGCTGAGGCCTCTGGGAAATCCGATGCTTCCGGGATTGAGTAAAAGCATATTTTCTTCTTCAATGGTAAGGGGAATATGACTGTGACCGAAAATGACAATATCCGCCCCGATTTCCTTTCCCCGATAAAAAAGACGGTCGTTGCTGCCCTCTACCCCATATAGATGTCCGTGGGTTAAAAAAATTTTATATCCGTCCAAGGTTAACACAACTTCCTCTTCGCAGGAACAATATATCGGGTCACAGTTTCCCCTTACCCCGATCACTTTTATTCCCGTAAGGTCTTCGAGATAGTCTCCGTCATTACACATATCTCCGGTATGAAGAATCAACTCCACGCCCTGAAGGCGCTCTTCCCGGTGGAGCTGATCTAACATCTCCAAATGATTATGACTATCCCCTAGTATGGCAATTTTCACATTCTTCACCTCTAATTATATTTTTATCCCTTTTCACTCATAAAGGTTTCTTCCAACAGGTCTTTGATCTTTCTGAGGGCTTTTCCCCGATGACTGATCCGGTTTTTTTCCTTCGGCGACAGCTCCGCCATGGTTTTTCCGTCGGGCAGCACAAATAAGGGATCGTATCCGAAGCCTCCCTGACCCTTTCTTTCAAAGCCGATTTTCCCTTCCGTCACGCCCTTTGCTTTCAGGATTCTTCCGTTAGGAAACAGCAAAACCATCGAACAGATGAACCGTGCTCCCCGCTTATCCTCAGGAACCCCTTCCAGGGCATTCAGGAGCTTCCTATTGTTCTGCTCATCATCAGACCCTACTCCGGCGTAACGGGCGGAATATACACCGGGAGCGCCGTCTAAGGCATCCACCGCAATCCCCGAGTCATCAGCCAGTACCATCGTACCTGTATAGTGCTGAATCCCTTTGGCCTTAAGTAATGCATTTTCTTCAAAGGTGGTGCCGGTTTCTTCAATCTCTACATCCGCCAGCCCCACTTCGTCCTTGCTTTGTACCTGAATCGGAAAATCTTTTAATAAACTTTGAATTTCCCGGAGTTTATTGGGATTTCCCGTGGCAATTACCAGGGTTTCCATGTTCTTCACTTATTTTTCCTCCTTTACCTCGCCGATTCGATCCCCGATGGATCCCAGGACCTCCCGCTGCATAGCGGTAAGTTCCCGATTGCCTTTTTCCGCCAAGGTCAGTAAACTCAGCAGCTGTTCCTTAGAAAAGGGGGCTTCCTCTCCGGTGCCCTGCACTTCAATGAATTCCCCTTGATCGGTCATAACCACATTCATATCCACATGGGCTTTAAAATCCTCTTCATAGCAAAGGTCCAGCAGCTCCCTACCGTCAATAATTCCGATGCTGATCGCCGAAACATAATTCTTAATGGGGAAGGCTTTCATTTTCCCCTGGCTGTAGATTTTATCCATGGCCATGGTCAGCGCCACAAAGGCGCCGGTAATGGACGCGGTACGGGTCCCTCCATCGGCTTGAATTACATCACAGTCAATCCAGATGGTCTTTTCCCCCAGGGCTTTCAAATCCACAACGGATCTGAGTGCCCGTCCAATTAAGCGTTGGATTTCCTGGGTTCTTCCACTGATCTTTCCTTTACTGGATTCCCGGATGTTCCGCGTATGGGTAGCTCCCGGTAACATGGAGTACTCGGCGGTAATCCAGCCGGTTCCGGAATTTCTTAAAAAATGGGGGACCTTTTCTTCAATGGTGGCGCTGCAGATGACTTTGGTCTCTCCCATTTCAATCAACACCGATCCCTGGGGATGCTTGATATAATCCTTGGTGATTTTCATTTCCCGCAGTTCATCGGGTTTTCGATTATCTATTCGACTCATATTGTTCGTCCTCTCTTTTTTTGATTCCACAGTATATCTCATCTTAATTCTTTTTTTCATTCCTTTTCATTTTTCCCTGCTTCTTTGTATCAGGTTACTTTCTTTTGGTTGTTGAAAAATAGCCGCCTCGAATGGCCCGGGCATCGGTCACGGTAACAAAAATCTCCTTATCATAATCATCGATAAGGCGCATCAGTTTATTCAGTCGCTTTCGCTGCAGGGTGATGTTGACCAGATTGTTGGTGCCTTTGATTCCATACCCCTGGACAATCGTTACGCCGAATCCCTCTTCCCGAAGAAGGTCCGTCAAATCCTGGTAATGCACGGGGGTTATGGCCTGTACAATAATGTTTCCAAGCGCCATTTTTTCCTCCACCCACATCCCTACATAGTTCCCGGTAGCAAAACCCAGAGCAAACATCAGGATGTTAATGGGATCGTCCATATGATTCAGCACCCGTCCGATGGCCACAACAAAAACCAGCGCCTCCACAAAACCGATCAGCGCCGCCTGCATTCTTTTGCCCCGGACAACCATAATCATTCGGATGGTGGCAAGGGAAATATCCACAACCCGGGCGAAAAAGATCAATAAATAACTTAATACTAATACCAACACACTATCTTCCTCCTTACAATTCATTAACGCGATGACGCGGTAAGCTTTTCTTTCGTCTTATATCCTTCAAACTATAGACGGCTTCAGATGACTTTATACAATTCATCGGCATCCGGCGGACCCAAAGGTTCCCGGTGATCCCCTCTAAGTACATAGGAATCTCCGGCAATGATTTCGCCCACATCGGTGGCCTCCACTCCATGCTCATAAAAGGTTTTCAGCAGTCCCGTTTTTTTGTCGGGATCCACGGACATCACCATTACGCCGCTGGAAATCAGTTTATAAGGATCAATTCCCAGGGCCTCGGTGATCTGCCGGGTGGCCTCTCGAAGGGGAATATCCTCTATCCGGATTTTTACGCCTAAGGACGAAGCCTCACCAAGTTCCCAGAGGGCTCCGAGTATGCCACCTTCGGTAACATCATGCATACTGTTGACACCATAGGCGCCGGCGATTTTGCCCTCCGCTACCACACTGATTTCTTTTGAATAGGTCCTGGCCTCTTCAACGGCTTCCTCGGAAACCTTCCCCCGGAGCTGATCCTCCAGGTCATGGGCGATAATGGCGGCTCCTTCCAGCCCGGCATGCTTCGTCATAATTAAGCAGTCTCCCAGACGGGCACCTTTTGAAAAAGTTATGCCGTTTTTCGGTTGACGACCGACAGCGGTGGTGGAGATCACGATCTTATTTACCGCATCGGTAATTTCCGTGTGTCCTCCCATGATTTCCACATTCACCTCCCGGGCTGTGCGCTCCGCATCCTCCATGATTTGTTTTAGCTCCTCCTCCGTGGTTGACGGTGGAGCGAGAATGGTCAACAGCACACCCAGGGGTTCCACACCGTTGGAGGCCACATCATTACAGGAGATATGCACAGCAAGACTGCCGACCTCCGAGGACGCTCCGGTGATCGGGTCCGTACTTAATACGCCGATATATTCGCCGAAGTCCACAACGGCGCAGTCCTCGCCGACGCCGGCGCCCATCAGGACTTCCCCTCGTTTATGTTTGATCTTTGAAAAAATCAATTCTTTTAATAATTCCGTGGGAATCTTTCCGATTTTCATCAACGAAACTCCTTTTTTATGAATTTCCAAATGCTTTCTTCTTTATTTTTCGGTTTCACACATGTTCCAGCTTTATTATATCATGAAACACGCTTCGGTCCAACCGCCCCCTGCTCCGGAGTCCCGCCGTTTTTTATGGCTCTCCGGTCTCCTCCGAGGCTTTTGTCAGTTCTACCTTAAGCACTTCTTTAAATTTTTTAGGTTCCAGCCGGCCATGGGTTTTTTCCATACCCTTTCCCATAAAAAACTGCAATGCCTTATCCGGTTTTTTTTCGTAATCTTTTAAGGCCTCCGGATAGGCCTCGAGGAGATCCTTTACAATCCCCAGCATTTCCGCTTCGTCCTCAATGGGACCGAGATTTCGTTTTCGTAGAATTTTTTCCGGACCTTCTCCGGTTTTCATCATTTCCTTCAAGATTCGCTCCCCGACCTTTTTTACGATTTTTCCTTCCTCCAACAGCCCCATCAGTTTCCCAAAATCCCGAGCTTTCAGGGGCAGCCCTTTAAAGCCCTGTATTCCTTCGGTCATCTCCCGAAGAAGCTGGGTCATAATCCAGTTGCTGATCCGCTTTGGTGCGTAATAAGTGAGATTCGCCTGTTCAAAAAAGTCTGCGATATAGGGGGTTTGGGTAAGTATTCTTACATCGTAATCCGGAAGATTGTACACCTTTTTAAAGCGTTCTCTTTTTCCTTGCGGCAACTCCGGTAAGCGGTTATGGGTGTTTCGGATTTTTCGCTCGCTCAACTGCAAGGGGAGAATTTCCGGTTCAATGAAGTAGCGGTACTCCAGGGAATCCTCTTTTTTTCGAAGCGTTTTCGTCTGCTCTTTTTTTCCGTCCCAGCCCCGGGTCTCCCGCGGGATCTCTTTTCCCTCGGCTAAGGACTCCGTGAGTCGCTGTTTTTCATAACGAACGGCTTTAACCGCCCCTTTGAAGGAGTTCAGGTTTTTCACTTCGATTACCGGGGATTTTCGATTCTGACGGTGGTCAATCACATTAATGTTTACATCACAGCGAAGAGACCCCTCTTCCATTTTCAAATCGGAAATGTCCAGATAGGCGAGCAGCCCCTTCAGCTCCTCTAAGAATTCCAACAGCTCCCCTTCATCGGAAAGGTCCGGAGCCGTTACAATTTCTATCAGGGGAGTCCCGCTGCGGTTGTAATCAATTTCCGTTCGCTCTCCCCGGTGCACCAATTTCCCCGTATCCTCTTCAATATGAAGACGCTGAATACTCACGGTTTTATCCGCTTTTTCCAGGTAGAGCCTTCCCTCTACCCCTAAGGGTTTGGTCACCTGGGAGATCTGATATCCCTTCGGAAGATCCGGATAGAAATAGTGCTTTCGGTCCATATGCGTGCTTCGGTGGACTTCACAGTCCAAGGCAAGCGCGGCCTTCAGTCCGTAATCCAGCACCTTCTCATTGAGCCTCGGCAAGGCTCCGGGATAACCCATACAAACCGGGCATATATGCAGATTGGGCTGCTTGCTGAATTCATTTTGACAGCCGCAAAAGATTTTTGACTTTGTATTCAGGGCCACATGAATTTCCAGGCCCATTATTGTTTGATATCCCATCTTTTCACCTCTTTCCCTGCTGGGGGGATCTTTCCTTTCCCAGTGAAATTTCCAAACCTAAAGACCCTTTGAGCAGTGTTCCCTCATCAAAATAATTCCCGATCAGCTGTCCTCCCACCGGAAGTTTTCCGGATTGCTGGCAGGGCAGCGAAATCGCCGGCAGCCCTGTAAGACTGGCGGGTACCGTAAACTCATCCAGCCGCTGCATATCCAAAGGACTTTTGCTTTTCTTTCCGACTTTGAAAGCGGTGGTATTGGTTGTCGGCGTAAAAAGGAGATCCACGGTTTCAAAAACCTTTCGGAAATCCTCCTTCAGTAAATTCTGTACTTTTTTGGCTTTTTCGAAGGAGGCTCTTTCCCGCTCCATAATATAGCTTCCGAGAACCAGACGTCTTTTGACTTCCTCACCGAAACCCTGTCCCCGGCTTTTTTCAATTAGTTCCCGGAGATCCTGATAGGTCGGGGCCCGCCTTCCGTAAGCCACCCCGTCGAAACGGGCGAGATTGGAGACCGCCTCCACCACCGACAACACATGGTAGGCCGAGAGTCCATAGCGAAAATGGGGAATGGATACCGACCGGATCTCCGCTCCCTGGGCGATCATCCTCTCCCTTGCAAATTCCATGGCCTCGGTGACTTCTTTTTCCACGGGCATTTCGAAAAATTCTTTCGGAAAGCCGATTTTCATACCCTTTAACACCTTCTGTTCGGCAGTATCCCCACTGCCTTCCCATTCCAGGAGGTCATGGTAGTAGGAGGCCGGCTTTCTTCGAACCAGGGTATAGTCTTTGGAATCCCTTCTCTTTTTCCCTGAGGGATTTCCTGTCATAGAGCTTAAGACCCGGGCAATGTCCCGGG
>JBEPWR010000048.1:0-8992 GCA_041642335.1 Eubacteriales bacterium | reverse complement strand
GCTTAGGATTAAAATCATCGGTAAGAATAATATACAGGCTTGAACATTGAATCTTCTTTCTTTTAAGCAGCGTACCAAGTGTAGAATGAGTATATTGATAATCGACATTTAAATCACCTCTTTATTCAGTAAAGTCACATCTCCCAGTTGATTTTGATATAAGTTGAAATAATAGCCCTTCTGATTTAGCAGCTGATGGTGGTTCCCTTTCTCGAGGATCCTGCCATCGGCTAAAATGACAATCTCATCCGCATCCTTTACGGCGGAGATTCGATGGGCCACAATAATTTTGGTTATATTTTTTCTTCTATTCAAGGCTTTTTGAATTTCGTATTCCGTTTCCATATCCAGTGCTGACGTAGCATCATCGAAGACCAGAATCCGGCTTTTTTTCAAAAGAGCCCGCGCTATGGAGATCCGCTGTTTCTGGCCTCCGGACAAGCCTACGCCCCGTTCGCCGATGATGGTGTCCAGCCCCTCGGGCATCTCTTGAATAAAGTCATAAACCCGGGCTTCTTTCATCACTTGCTGGACTTCTTCCTCCGTCGCCTCTTCAGAGCCGAACTTAATGTTTTCCAGCAGGGTATCGGAGAATAAAAAGGTATCCTGCATAACAACGGAAATGCTTCGACGAAGTTCTTGAAGATCCTGGGCTCGTACATCTACGCCGTCCACAAGGAGCTTTCCTTCCCGGACGTCGTAATACCGGGGTAGCAGGTTCGCCAGCGAAGTTTTACCGGAGCCGGTGGCACCCATAATGGCCACGGTGCTGCCGGGTTTAATCGATAGATTAATATTGTTGAGTATTTTCTCCTCGCCGTATTGAAAAGAGACATTTTGAAACACCACGGCACCTTCCCGACGGTCCGGCGAAACCGGATTTTCCGGGCTTTCGATGCTGGGCACCTCATCCATAATGGCAAAAATTTTCTTTAAGGAGGCGTTGCATCGGGAAAGACTATTGGTCAGCCAGCCGAGAAAACGCATGGGCCAGACAAGCATGGCCACATAGCCGTTAAAGGCTACGAGAGAGCCGATGCTCATTTGTTCCCGGATGACAAAGATCCCGCCGACAAGAATGACTAAGATCGTAGCGAAATAGGATAAAAACTCGATTTTCGGATGAAATTCTCCCAAAATGTTATTGCGTTTTACATTCAGCTGATAGAGCTTCTTATTTTCTTTTCGAAACTTCTTCTTTTCCAGGGTTTCCCGGTTTAAGGATTTGACCAACCGCACTCCGGCGATATTTTCCTGGGCTTTGGTATTCAGTTTCGCATCCTGATCGCTGATTTCCTCATAGGCCTTACTCATTTTCCGATCCATTTTGACCGCTAAGTAACCGAGCAGAGGAAAAACCAAGGTACAGAATAATGCCAGTTGCCAGTTGATTAAAAACATCATCGTGGTTGCGGCGATCACATAAAAGATCTGCTCTAAGAAAAATCCGGCGACAAAACCCACAACCTCCCACACGTTATCCACGTCTCTAGTGGTCCGGGACATGATTTCTCCGGTGTTGGTTTTGTCAAAGTACTCAAAAGGCAGGCTTTGGATATGATCAAACAAGTCCCGACGAAGGTCCAGACCTACCTGGATTCCGGCGTAGTCAAAGAGAAACTCCCGGACATAACCAAATACCGCACGGCCAAGGGTAATCAGAATAAGAACAAGTAATAGTCCGCTTAATCGATGGAATTCTCCCGCCACAATCACATCGTCAATAATGATTCCCGTGATATAGGGATTTAACATATCCAGCCCGATAAGAAAGAACATGGAGATGGTAGGGATAATAAAGAGCAGTTTGTATTTTTTCATATAAGTAAATATGCGACTCATAATATTTCCTCCTTCGGTGTTTATCGCAAACAAAAAACCACAGAATTCTCTGTGGCCGTAAAAAGACAAAGTCTTTACAAATATTTTCTTCCCAAAGAATTTCGGTCCTGTTTTACAAAGCATTCTCTATAAAACAGGGTTTCGTACCGGATTTGGGCATAGAAAAAGGCCACAGCCACGATCGGCTACAGCCTGAATTTCCATAGAAATAGGCCATAACGTCTCTGCCATGACCTAAAGTTTTATATGTAGTAAAGGGGTTGAACGAGAAGCGTATAAATACGGGACTCGATCTATGCCTTTAAAAACTCTAAATCAAAAGATGCAGAGGGATCGTGATGAATGATGGAATTATTTAATTGATCAAGCGCGGTATTGCCGTTAAACTTCATGCCGAATGCTGCGACGGTAAATTCTCGTAATTTAATCATCAATTTCTCCTCCTGTTCTTTCGTATTTTTGTGATCGGATTTTTTACCTATTTCACACTACATATATTATACCTTGGTACAATAATTGTCAACAGTTTTTTGAAAAAATAGTTAAAATATTTTCAACAGTACAATTTCTTCAGCGGTTTTGTTTGCAGAAAATTCCCCGGTACGATAAAATTGAAAAAAAGGTTGGTATAAAAATGAACAGAAATATAAAAGGAGGAATACAAATGAGTATTAAACGGTATGAAGGAACAGGAAGAATGAGTCGGGCGGTGGTGCATCAGAATACGGTTTATCTTTGTGGGCAGACCTGCGGAGAAGAAAATACGGATATCAAGGAACAGACCACCGTGGTATTGGAAAAAATCGAAAAACTGCTCAATAAATACGGTTCCGACAAACACCATATTCTATCGACCACCATTTATCTAAAGAATATGGACGATTTTGCCGAGATGAATGAAGTCTGGGACCAGTGGGTTGATGAAGGGTTCGAACCGGCAAGAGCCTGCGTGGAAGCCCGTATGGCAAGAGGGGATCTTCTGGTGGAGATGTCGGTCGTCGCTGCAGTTAAAGCCTAATGGAGCGGGAGGGAATGAATGAAAAACCAGGAGTAGAGTACTGGATTGAAAGCTGGAAGGGAAAAAGACGGGATCCCGAGGATTTGGAAGACTTTTGGGATAGCCGGGCGAAGGAGTTTAACGAAAAAGTTCCGGAAAAACCCTGCGGAAACAGTGAGGTCGTAAACCTGCTAAAGGAAAAGGGTTACTTGACAGAGAAGATGGAAGTTTTAGATATCGGCAGCGGGCCCGGGAAGCATACCCTCGCTTTGGCCTGTGAAGTCAAACGGGTGGTAGCCATGGACATTTCAGACAAGATGTTAAAGGAGCTTCAAAACAATGCGCAGTCCCTGGGGTACCGGAATGTGGAGTCCTTAAAAGCCAACTGGCAGGCGGTGGACTTATCGGAGCGGGGATGGGAAAAACGTTTTGACCTGGTTTTTGCTTCCATGTCTCCCGGTATTGACAATTACGAGGACCTGGATAAAATGATCCGGGCCAGTCGAAAGTACTGTTATTTAAGCGGGTTTGTGAGAAAAGAGGATTTGGTGGGTAGGGAAATTGAAAAGAAGCTGGAAGAAAAATATCCCCAAAAGAAACACCACGGAAACAAAGTCTATTATGTCTTTAATATTTTATATATGCTTGGCTATTTTCCGGAAGTCACCTATCAGCACCGAAGCTGGGAGAAGGAGAGGACCCTGGAAGATGCGAAGGAGCATTACCAAAAGAAATTCTCAATGCGCTATGACTTGGATAAAGAAGACCTGAAAAATCTTGAGAAAATCCTGGAGAAACATGGGAAAAACGGAATTGTTACAGAAAAAAGCAAGGTCACAAAAGGAATACTAACCTGGAAGGTATAAGCAAAATAATAAATCGACTGGAGGGATAAAGGATGGATCTGTTTTTTGAAATTCATAAAAATTTACCGAGGGAAGGCCCGGGAGACAAAGAATCTACGATAAAGGCATTATCTTTTGTTTCCAATCTCCCGGAAAATGGAAAGATCTTGGATATCGCCTGCGGCCCTGGGATGCAGACGATGGATTTGGCGGATAATACGAGTGCGGACATAGAAGCAATCGATACCCATCAACCATTTTTGAAAGTCCTGGATGAAAAGATCACAAAAGCGGGGTTCAATGACCGGATTCATACAAGAAATCACTCAATGTTCAATTTGGACTATGAAGAAGAATCCTTTGACCTTATCTGGTCCGAAGGGGCCATTTACATTATGGGCTTTGAAAAAGGGATAAGGGACTGGAAAAAATTCTTGAAACCCGGAGGACATCTGGTGGTGTCCGAAGTTTCCTGGCTGCAAAAAGAAATTTCCAAAGAACCCCAGGCTTTTTGGGGCAAAAATTATCCGGATATTGATACCATTTCGAAAAATATCAAAAAAATTGAACACAGCGGATTTACGCCGGTGGCCCACTTTGTGCTACCGGAAAAGGCCTGGTGGAAGTTTTACTATAACCCAATGATCAAGCGGATTGAGGACTTGCGGAACAAACACCGGGGAGATGCGGAGTGGGAGCGTATTTTGGAGGAGGAAGTGGAAGAAATCGAGCTTTTTAAAAACTATGCTTCGGAATACGGCTATGTATTCTATATTATGAAGAAAATATAGGAAAAGGGAATAGGGTGATCTACAATCATAATAAAAGGATTACCCGAGGACACGGACTTAATTAAAAGGAGTTTAGGATGAGAAAACACTATGTTAAGGAACTACTGATCATTGCCCTTCCCTTGATGTTGCAAAATACGCTCCGGGGCTTACTGGGCTCCGTGGATAAACTATTTGTCGGTCAGTTAGGCGAACAGGCTATTGCAGGGGTTGGTGGGTCCAACCAGCTCTTTAGCCTTTTTTTGACCATATTTATGGCCATTTCTGCAGGTCTTTCCATTCTGTTGTCCCAGTATCTGGGTGGAGGTAAGAGGGAAAAGTTCGAGAAACTTTTTGCCACGATGCTAAGCGCCGGGCTGGTCATCGGCTTATTGCTTACGATCCTTTTTCGCATGCAGGGAGGGCTTTATCTAAGCTGGTTAAATATTACCGGACAAACCTTGGTGGAGGCGAAAACCTATTTTTTCACCATCGCGCTGTCCACAACCTTTTTGTTTCTGTCAGCCGGTTTTTCCGCAGTTTTTTTAGCGGTAAAGAAAAATACCTATTCCATGATTGCCACATTTATATCCATGGGAATTAATACTCTGCTGAATGCGTATTTTATTTTTATCCTGGAGTGGGGGGTTTTGGGAGTGGCCTATGCCACGGTGATTTCCAGAGCCATCGAATTTGGGATTTTACTGTTTTTGGTGAAAGGTTATCTGAGTAAACTGCAGATGTCTATTCGACTCGGATTTGACCCGCTGCTTTTTAAAGTATTGGTAGCCTTAAGTGTACCTATGGCCCTTGATGGTGCCGCATGGCAACTGGCCATGACAATCTATACCCGGATCATTTTTACGATCGGCGTGCAGGAAGTAGCGGTTTATGAAATTCTAAAAATATTTCAAACCATTACCTTAACGGCAATATCCGCTATGGCAGCGGCCAATGTGGGGATCGTCGGTGCAGAGCTCGGGAAAAATGCTTTCCGGGAAGCCAAGGAAAAGGCGAAAGCAGGTATTGTTACCGCCTTTATTGTTGCTACTGGATTGAATATTGTGATTTTTACCTTCTCCAGAGAGATTTTTGGGTTGTTCAATTTGGAAGAAGCGACACTGAATATGGGACTGCGGGCGGTCCCGCTGGTACTGGTAATTATTTATGCACAGATTCTAAATGTGATCTTTCCCTATATTCTTCGAAGCGGTGGGGATACCTGGGCGAATCTGGGGATTACGATTTTCGGTTTTTGGGTGCTGCAAATTCCCTTGGCATGGCTTCTGGGGCTTCGCCTGGAGATGGGAATTTACGGAGTGCTCTATAGTATGCTTGTGGCGGAAGGTGTAAAAGGAACCCTGTTTTATTTGCGGTACCGAAAAGGAAATTGGCTGAAGAACTTAGCCGGAGACCAGTGAATCAGAAAAGGATCCCGGGGAAACCGGGGGAGTTTTTAGTATTCATTCCCGGGGAATTTTGATATAATCGAGGGAGTAAATCCGGCGATTAAAGGAGAAAAAAATGGAAGATATCACACGAAAAAGAATGTTGGTGCTGGCCTTGTTTGCCGGCGAAATTATGTTGAAAAACGGGGGAGAGACCTACCGGGTGGAGGATACGATTATAAGACTGTGCAAATCCCGGGGTTTTAAGTATGTGGAAGCCATCGTTACCCCCACCGGGATCTATATTTCCGTGGATCATCCCGATGAAGAGGGCAAGGAAGGACCTATGCACTCCTTTAACAAACGGATTAAAAATCGTCAGATCAACCTGGAAAAGGTCGCGAAGGTCAATGATTTTTCGAGACGATTTGTTCAGGAAGGCCTGAGCATTGAAGCGGGTATGAAAAAGCTAAAGGATATTGAAAAAAGTCCGCCGCCCTTTACCAATTACCAAGTGGCCTTTTTCGGAGGGGTTACCAGCAGTTTTTTTATTCTTTTACTCGGGGCCAATTTTTATGAATTTTTAAGTGCCTTTCTCGCCACGATCTTTGTGACGTATACCATAACGGTACTGGCACAAAAGGAGTTTGCCAGTTTTGCCATTTACTTAATCGGAGGCGCATTGGCGGCTTTTTTGGCGGTTTTACTGGGGCAGATCAGCCCGGAAATCAGCATCAACCGGGTCATTATCGGAGAGATCATGGTAATGGTACCCGGTGTGGCCATAACCAACGGGGTTCGGGATTCTATTGCGGGGGACTTGATTTCAGGAATGGCCCGAGGGGGAGAAGCCTTAATCGTAGCCATTGCCATCGCCTTTGGAGTGGGTTTTGCACTGAATTTATGGACGTTTATGGGAGGAGGATTATAATATGTCGATAGCTTTGAAATTTGTTTATGCCTATATCGCCACCATCGGCTTTGCGGTTCTATTTCAAGTGCCGAAAAAGACCCTGCTGCGCTCCGGTTTTGCAGGAGCCCTGGGATGGAGTGTTTTTAATATTATTAATCAGGAGTTTAACTCCGTAGTGGTGGCCACCTTCCTTGCGGCCATGGTTCTTGCCATGATCGGTGAGCATTTTGCCAGAACGGAAAAGCAGCCCTTTACGGTATTTATCATTCCGGGAATAGTTCCGCTGGTACCGGGTGTGGCGCTGTATAATACGATGATTGCGATTTTGGAGGAGGACTATAATCTAGCCGCAAGGGTAGGAAGTGAAGCAATTCTTATTGCCCTGGCGATTTCCGGAGGATTGACCATCGTACTTTCGATCAATGCCTATCTTCGAAAAAAACGGATGGCCCTTGCAGAAAAGCGGGCCATAAAGATCCACCAGAAAAAGAACAAACAGAAAAAAGGAAAGAGGCTGGATCCCGAGGAGCAGCAAAAGGAAATGGAAAAAACCAAGCTGGAAGAATATTATAAAGAGCAGTTCTATGATGAAGAGCTGGAATTTCAGAATGGAAAAGAGGAAAAATAAAACGGCCTAAGCCAGGGGAAGGAGGCGCCATATGGAAGAGCAGGAATTAAAAGAACTACGGGAACGCATTCAGCGGGAAGTTAAAGAGGCGATGCATGAAGAGCATGCCCTTGCCACACGGCAAAAAGAAATCTTAATCCTTGCCATTTATGCTGCGGAAATTATGGTTCGAAACGGCAGTGAAACCTACCGGGTGGAGGATACGATCGTTCGAATCTGTAAATCCGAAGGCCTGGATTACGTAGAGGCCTTAGTAACCCCCACCGGGATTCAGGTATCCATTGATCAAAGTCATTCTTCACAGCATCATATGCTTTCCTTTATGAAAAGAATTCAGCACCGCCTGATCAACCTGGAAAAGGTTTCCGAGGTCAATGATTTCTCCCGGCGCTTTGTGGTAAAGGAAATGTCCGTGGAAGAAGGGATGAGAAGACTGCGGGAAATTGATAAAAAAAGTCCTCCTTTTCGCATTCGCACCCAGGCTCTGTTTGGGGGAGTGGCCAGTGGTTTTTTTGTTCTACTGGTGGGCGCAAATTTTCCGGAATTTATCAGTGCGCTACTGAGCACCATCATTATGACCTTTGTTCTTGGGGTGCTGATCAAAAGGGAATTTTCTTATTTTTTCGCACACTTAACCGGGGGGATGATTGCAGCAACCTTAGCGATTTTTGCCTCAACGCTTCACAGTGATATTCATATGAATCTGGTAATTATCGGAGGCATTATGGTAATGGTACCGGGAGTTGCGATTACCAACGGACTTCGGGATACGGTGGCAGGGGACCTTATGTCCGGAATTATCCGGGGGGTTGAAGCCCTGGTAATTGCGGTTTCCATTGCCTTTGGTGTAGGTTTTGTACTAAACATCTGGAATGTTTTGCAGCGGTTTTTATAATAAATTTTGGAGGAAATTATGGAACTGGAATCAATACTGACCAATCCTTTTATTTTAATGTTTAGCGCTATTTTTCTAGGAAAGTTTGTGGGACTTATCAGTGTTAAAGGCGTCAGTCTCGGAAGTTCCGGCGGGCTTTTCGTGGGCATTGGAATCAGTTACTTTGTCACACAAATTCTGCTGGGACAGAATCCGGATTTTCCGGCGGGAGAGAATTTTATTGTCGGAGAGCTCTTCAGCCTCAGTCTGATTTTATATATAAAATAGCCGAGAATACTCGCGACTTTAGTCGTGTAGATGAATCGGCTTCGGTTGTGGCATCGCTGTAGCGATGGACAACAACCGTAACATGTTGTTTGTTTAACCCTATAAGTAGACTCTTTACAATGGTATTCATCCCTTGCATATGTTATAATTAAGTAGAGGTGATTTGAATGGCTACAATGCATTACGGACATGGATACGTCTATTCTATTCAGTACCATTTGGTTTGGTGCATAAAATATCGGCATCCTATTTTGCGCGGAAAAAATTGAGGCAGATGTTAAACAATCATTAGCAAAAATCGCTTCGGATAACGATATCCAAATTATTGAGATGGAATCCCAGCTACTTTGTAGCAACCGTCAGTGATCATACCGAAGAACAGATCCAGAGCTACATAAAAAGTCAGAAAAAGAAATGAGGTTAAAGCCGTGCTGCGCCATAAAGCCT
>JBEPWR010000047.1:0-8994 GCA_041642335.1 Eubacteriales bacterium | reverse complement strand
AATCCATTGTTGGGGAAGAACGAATATTTTTCGGAGAAGATATTAATGAAGACTTTTCCCGGGACGAACTGGCGGGCGTAAGCAATATGCCCGAGTTGTTGGTGGAGCCGGTGACTACCGAAGAAGTCTCGAAGATTATGAAATACGCCTTTGAAATGAATATCCCCGTCACGCCACGGGGTCAGGGAACCGGCCTGGTCGGTGCATCGATTGCGATTTACGGCGGAATTATGATGAATATGAGTCGGATGAACAACATTTTGGAATTGGACGAGGAGAATCTGACGGTAACCGTGGAGCCCGGCGTCTTACTGATGGAGCTTAGTAAATACGTGGAGTCCAATGATTTATTCTATCCGCCGGATCCGGGAGAGAAAAGTGCGACATTAGCCGGAAATATCAACACCAATGCCGGAGGAATGCGGGCTGTAAAATACGGCGTTACCCGGGATTATGTACGGGGGCTGGAACTGGTGCTTCCCAACGGCGAGATCATGGAAGTCGGCGGTAAGATTGTAAAGAACAGTTCCGGATACGGACTGAAGGATCTGATTGTGGGTTCAGAGGGGACCTTAGGGATTGTGACTCAGGCTACCTTAAGACTCCTGCCGCTGCCGAAAAAAATGATCAGTCTGCTGGTTCCCTTTGAAGATCTGGAGACTGCGATTGAGACCGTACCGAAAATCATCAAATCGAAAAATGTGCCTACCGCCATCGAATATATGGTAAAAGACACCATTCTCTCTTCCGAAGAGTTTCTAGGCAAGGAATTTCCCGATAAATCCTCGGATGCCTATCTCTTGCTGTCCTTTGACGGAAATTCCAAGGAAGAAGTGGAAAATGCCTATGAAGTGGTGGCGGATATCTGCCTGGAGGCCGGAGCCATTGATGTACTGATCTCCGAGACCCAGGAACGGCAGGAGTCCATCTGGTCTGCGAGAGGGGCCTTCCTTGAGGCGATTAAGTCCTCCACGACGGAAATGGATGAGTGCGATGTGGTCGTGCCGAGAAACCGGATTGCGGAATTTGTGAAGTTCTCCAATGAACTGAAAGACGAGTTTGACATTCGAATAAAAAGCTTCGGCCATGCCGGAGACGGAAACCTGCATATTTATATTCTTCGGGATGAACTGCCCGAGGATGTTTGGAAAGACAAACTCGATAAAGTATTCCAGAAACTCTATGACCGGGCACGGGAGCTGAAGGGTCAGGTTTCCGGAGAGCACGGGATCGGATTTGCGAAAAAATCCTATCTGGAAGAGTCCTTATCGAAGGATGCCTATATGATTATGAAGGGTATTAAAAGCACCTTTGATCCGAAGGGAATCCTCAATCCCGGGAAAATCAGCTAGGTTGATACCGAAGGATCACTGTAAGAAAATGATGGACGTTGACAATGAAAGAATTTTTTATAGCACTGCACATGGAAAGAAAGTCCTCTTCGGAGGGCTTTTTTTTCGTTGGAAAACAAAAATGGACAGGGGTAGCTTGTCAGGTTTTATGGATTTTGGTGAAAATCTGTTAAACTGCATGGAAAGCGGGTAATTATGTAAATGTAGCGGTTAATGAAATATTTCGATTAGGCCGAATAGGAAGCTTGTTATTTTTAAAATTCAAATAAATTAAATGTAAAAGGAGGAGTTTGATGCAGAAAAAAGGTGGTATTATTGCAGTTATTGCGGGAGCCGTCGTGGTGATTACCGCGTTCGTCACCCTGATTATGGGTGGTGCCGAAGGGATTGAAGGGGAAGGACTCTCCATGGTTTATAACATCGGATGGGGAGGGGTGTTTTTCTCATTTTTAGTGATCATTTTTGGCGTAATGGCCATGGGAGCAGAGAAAATTACTTTTGGTATTTTACTGACCGTCAGTGCCATCCTGGCAGCCTACTTCGGGGGCTTATTTGCGACCATTCTTATGGCAATAGCCCTTATTGGAGGAATTATGACCATCATCGGCATTTCTAAAAGAGAAGATAACCGGACGGCATAGGAGATCTTTCTTTCTCTTGTTGACGAGTACCATTTCCGCTGATCAGTTGTTTAAATTATTTTATTTCGGGTAACTAAATAAGAGGTCGAAATAATACTGGGTTCGCCCAGCACAATAGAGGAAAAAAATTCAAAGGAGGAATTTACATGAAAGTAGTAATACCGATTTATTCATTGTACGGACACATTTACAAAATGGCCCATGCGGTTAAAGAAGGGGTGGAAGAAGTAGAGGGAATGGAAGGGGTTATCATGCGCGTGCCCGAAACCCTGCCGGAAGAAGTGATTGAAAAAATGGGAGCCGTAGAAGCCCAGCGGACCTTTAAAACCTTACCCCTTGTCACTCCTGAGGACCTGGCCGAGGCCGATGCTATTATTTTTGGAACCCCCACACGGTTCGGAAATATGATCGGACAAATGCGGCAGTTTTTAGACTCCACCGGAGGCCTTTGGGCAGAAGGAAAGCTAGTCGGCAAAGTCGGGGGCGTATTTACCAGCTCCGCAACCCAGCATGGGGGCCAGGAATCCACGATTCTCAGCACCCATATCACCATGCTCCACCAGGGAATGATTATTGCAGGACTGCCCTACGCTTTTGATGGGCAGACCCGAATGGATGAGATTACCGGAGGATCTCCTTACGGAGCATCCACCATCGCCGGCGGAGACGGATCCCGAATGCCATCCGAGAATGAACTGGACGGCGCACGGTTCCAGGGTAAGCATATTGCCGAGATTGCGAAGAAATTGAATAGCTAGCCGACGGGTAGCTAAATAGATAAAAACAGCAAAAATGTACCAGAGGGTCCGACCCTATGGTACATTTTTTTTATGAAGACTTTTATTGTTTGATTCGCCAGGGGCCGGGGCCGCGGTAGTTAAATTCCAGTTCCTCTGGTATTTGAATCCACTGAATAGTCATAATTCCACCTCCGGGAAACGGTCCAAAACTGGATCCGAAACGCTGCTGTTCCTGCAAGGATTTCCTAAGAGACCGATCAAAATGAAAGGCTATTGGGGTAGGAGCCAGACTATAGAGATTAACCTTTATTGGAGGAATCTCAGCTCGCAGTGTTTTATCGGATATCCTCCATGTCCATGGAGTGAACTCTTTACTGATGTCAATATTATCAATAAAAAAGCGCTGTCTAAATTCGGTGATCACCACATGGTCCACAGTATCGGTGACTTCAATGATCAAGTTATTATTGTAGATATAACCGGACTCGGAAAAGGGGATCAGCAGAGGAGAATCCTTAGAATAATTATCCATATCCAAGGGAATTTCTGATACCTTTAACTGACGAAGATACTCATCCTTTTGCAGATCCTCCAGATTTTTTTCTTCAAAATCATCGAAAACCTTTTCAGAGTAGAACTCTGGAATATTTATAGGCTCTTCCTGCTCTCTGGCATCTTCTCCGATGAAACCTGCCAGAATTGGAGAGAGCAGTAGTATGATTGTATAAAGACCGAGTAAACGGATGGATAGTTTCTTAGAAACCCGTCTCCCGATAAATCGAAGGATTAAAACCCCGGCAATCCAAATAAGGGCAAATATCAGTAAATTTATAATAGCAAAATAGGAACTGATCATGAGCGATTCACCTCCATAGTTTTTATTCCCAAGTAACTTAGTCCATAAAGAGCGGCAATGGTAAGAAGCACTTTAATCAACCAGGTGAAAAAAACGGTCTCCTCTAAATAAAATCGAAATAGGGAGGTAACATCAAGGAATATGGAGCTCTGTAAAATATAGGAACTCAGAACACTCAGAAGAACAGTAACAGCGACAGCTGCTAATACCCCCAGAGCAAATCGGGATTTGTAACGGGTCCGAAGTATTCCCACTAAATAAGCAGCGGTACCGAAGATTAAAAAGTACAGGGTTCCGGTAAGAAACAGTGTGAGATAATTCAGGATTCCGATGGAATTGTATAGAGCATGCAAGGCAAAGTTTTCAATAAAAAGCGTTCCGAAAACCTGTATTAAGAAGCCGGAGAAGAGGGTTAGAATTCCCCCGACCAAAGCGTAAATTTCCAGGATAGCGATGTCAGAGAAATAGGCGGTGAAATTATTGGATACCATATAATACTGCCGGTTTTTTTCTTTAGCCAAGATATACCCTTGCATGATCATCCAAAGGCTTGTCGACACATATAGGGTTGTGGTGGTGAAGCTTCGATAAACAAATTCATAAGAATCACCACTGGAACCAATACTCCTGCCGGTGCTGGCGGAAAAAAAGTAGCCGATCAGATGCAGAATAATTAAGTAGATAAAGGAATTGGAATTATGATAGAGTTTATCCTTCGTTTGTTTTAAGGCAATGGTCATTTGGCTTTCCTTATGAATCATAGAGTTCATCAATACCGCCTCCTTTTCTTCGGGTTAGATAGACAAAACTGTCTTCCGGACTGATACCTTTCATTGTAAGGCGCTTAAGCTGATCCTTCGGCAGATGAAGTGCGTCAAAGGCCTCTTTTTCCACAACAATTCTTCGAAGACCTTCCCCGTAATCCTTCTCTTCATATACTTTCAGCTGATCTTCCAAAAACTGAATTTCATCAGGAGGGGCCTGCAGGGCTATCAGCAGGGTTTCAAAATCCGCTAAGGATCCATGCTTTAAGACTTTTCCCTGATGAATGAAAAGAATGTTTTCCAAAATCTGCTCCATTTCTCCTAGGTAATGGCTCGAAATCAGGATAATCCGCGGAGCCTTAATGTAGTCCTTTAGTATAATTTCATAAAGATCCTTTCGAACCCCGGGGTCCATGCCGCTGGTGGGCTCATCGAGCAGGGTAATCGGAGCTTTTGCGGAAAGGGCGAGGATCAGGCGATACGTGCTGGCCATGCCTTTGGAAAGCTCGTCGTATTTCGCATTTTCATTTAAATTGAAATAGTTCATCAGACCTGTGGCCAATTTCAGATCGAAATTTTGATAGAATCGGCTGTAGGAATCGATCAGTTCTCTGAGGTTTGCTCCGGAATAAAACCGCATATCATCCTCGATCAGCATCACATTTTGCGCCACTGTAATGTTTTGAAAGGCCGGCTCATCCAATACGTAGGCTTGGCCTTTGGTGGGTTTTAAAAAGCCCGCTAAGGATTTAAGCAGGGTGGTTTTTCCTGCACCGTTTACGCCGATGACGCCGGTGATGCCAGGCTCCCTTATCTCAAAACTGCATCCTTCCAGTGCCCGGGTACCGTTAAAATACTTCGTCAGTGCTTCACATCGGATCATTGTTGATCTTCCCCCTTTTTTGCATTTTCCTTTGCATTTCCTTTTTCAGCATATTAATCAAATCCTCTTCCGAGACGTCCAGCAGGATCGCTTCCTCCACCAAATCACGGATCTGCTCGGTCAGTACTTCATTTTTATGTTCCTTCTTTAGAATCTTCAGGGCATCGGCGGAGACGAACATCCCAAGGCCCCGTTTTTTATAGACAATCCCCTTTTCCACCAAGAGGTTTAAGCCCTTGAGGGCGGTGGCCGGATTGATGCTGAAAATCTCCGAGAGTTTGTACTGGGAATAAATTTTTTCTTCCGGCTTTACCCGCCCGGAGAGAATTTCATTTTCCAACCATTCGCCGATTTGGATATAGATCGGTTCCGAGCCTTCCATCAGTTTCACAATTCATCGGCCTCCTTTCGTGAGAACTACTAAGTTAGTGTTGTAACTTAGTATATCTCTTTAGCGGCTAAAGTGTCAAGTAAAAAATACTAGGCGGACCAGACAATTACTCCGTCCCCCTGTCTGGCGTCCCTCTGTCCGGGTTGAAAATTAATAAAATTTCTAATTTTTGCTAAAAAGTGGTATAATTAGCCTAGACAGAAGAACAGTCTAATGGAGGGAAGATATGAAAAATCAAGGTTCACAAGCGTTAGAGACCTTAAAGAATACGAAGAAACCGAAAGGATTACTGGTTGCCATTGGTGGCAATGAAGATAAAAAACATGAACTGCAAATTTTAACCACAGTTTTATCACTGGTACAGGCGACAACGAAAAAGATTGAAATCATCACCACAGCCAGTCTGCATCCGAAGGAGGTTTGTAAAGAATATTTTCAGGCCTTCACCAAGGATGCCCAGCATACCGTAGGATTAATGCACATATCCACTCGGGAACAGGCCTCGGATGTCCACCTGCTTGAACGAATCAGGGCAGCGGACATTATTTTTTTTACGGGAGGCGACCAGCTCCGGATCACCAGCGTCTTGGGAGGATCCCCGATAGAAAAGGAGATTCTCAGAAAGTATCAGGAGGAGATCTGCGTTATTGCAGGATCCAGCGCCGGTGCGGCCATGATGTCGAAGACCATGATCGTAGGGGGAGATAGCAGTGAAGCCCTTAGAAAAGGAGCTATTGGAATATCCACCGGGATGGGACTGATTGATGACGTCATTATCGATACCCACTTTGTGGAACGGGGACGGTATAGCCGCTTAATGGAGATTGTCAGCATGAATCCGATCAATACCGGCATCGGTTTAGGGGAAGATGCCGGTATCGTCGTAGAAGATGGTTGCATACTGCGGGCCATTGGTAGCGGGATTACGGTAATCCTTGACGCAGCGCATTTGAAATATACCAACGTTGCAAACATCGCTTCCGATGATGCCATTGCTATTGAGAATCTGGTGATTCATACCATGGTCCATGGCTACGGTTATGATTTGTCGAGTAAAAAATATTTGAAACCTGAGGATCTGAAAAAGATGGATTCCGGGAAAAGTGAGGAGAAAAAACATGAAAATTAATGAAATGAGAGCCCTTCGGGGTCCAAACTACTACAGCAGGCATCCGGTGATTTTTATGCAGTTGGATCTTTTGGAATTAGAGGAAAAACCGACGGATAAGTCACCGGGCTTTAAAGATCGGTTATCGAAGATGATGCCTACGATGTATGGGCATAAGTGTTCGATCGGTACGATTGGAGGATTTTTTGAGCGGCTGGACCGGGGAACCTGGGCCGGACATGTAACGGAGCATGTGGCCTTGGAACTGCAGTGCCTTTCCGGTTATGAAGTGGCCTTTGGAAAAACCTTTGGGACTGAGGAATACGGGGTATACAACCTGGTATTTCGTTACCTGGATGAAAACGTCGGGCTTCGGGCCGGGGAAATGGCCGTGAAGATTGTGGAGGACTTATTTGAAGGAAAAACCACCGATGTGGAGCCGCTGATTCTGGAACTGAAGGAAATCGGAGCAAAAAGTTTGCTCGGGCCTTCCACCCAGTCCATTGTGAATGAAGCTACTGCCCGGGGAATCTCCCATATCCGATTGAATGAGGAAAGTTATGTGCAGCTGGGGCAGGGGAAGTATCAGCGAAGGATTCAGGCGACCATGATGGATAACACCTCCTCCCTTGGCGTGGAAATCGCCGATGATAAGGAACGGACCAAAACCCTGCTCTCCTCCATGGGAATTCCGGTACCGGAAGGCACTCCGGTAGATACCTTCGAGGAAGCCGTAGAAGCTGCAGAATCCACAGGTTATCCTGTGGTGGTAAAACCTCTGATCGGGAATCACGGCCGGGGGATCACAACGAATATTAAAGACGATCAGCAACTGAGAATCGCTTTTGATATCGCTGAGAAAATATCGGATACAGTGCTGGTGGAAAAATTTCTTGACGGATATGATTACCGAATGCTGGTTATTGACGGAAAGTTTGTTGCAGCCGCTCTGCGGGAACCGGCCTATGTAATCGGAAACGGGAAAGACACGATTGAAACCCTGGTTGATAAAATCAATGAAGACCCGGATCGGGGCGTGGGGCACGAAAAAAATCTGACCCGGATTACGATAGATAAGATGACAAAGCAGCGGCTCAAGGTGCAGGGACTTTCGCCGGAGAGTGTACCGGATGAGGGGGAGAAAGTCTATATGAAATCCACTGCGAACCTCAGCTCCGGCGGGACCGCTCTCGACGTTACGGAGAATGTCCATCCGCTGAATAAATTGATGGCGGAGCGGATTTCCAGAATTATCGGCCTCAATGTGATTGGAATCGATATCGTTGCGGACACCCTGGACACACCGCTGCAACAGGACCATTCGGGAATTATAGAAGTTAATGCGGCGCCGGGATTTCGGATGCATTTAAATCCCACCAGCGGTACACCGAGAAATATTGCGGCGCCCATTGTGGATATGCTCTTTCCGCCGGGGGCAAAGCATAGTATCCCCATTGTTGCGGTAACAGGAACCAACGGAAAAACCACTACCATCCGGCTCATCTCCCATATTTTAGGCCTGAACGGAGCCACCGTGGGAATGACCTCAACGGATGCGGTAATTATCAATAATATCCCGATTCTTACCGGGGATTACAGCGGTCCCGAAGGATCGAAAAAAGTGATGATGGACTCAACCATCGACCATGCGGTACTGGAAGTGGCCCGGGGCGGGATTCTCCGACGAGGTCTGGGATTTAAGGAAAGTGATGTGGGCGTACTCCTCAATATTACCTCGGACCATTTGGGAGAAGGGGGAATTGACACGATCGAGGAGCTGACGCGGCTGAAGTCCACCGTGACGGAAGCGGTCAAAGCCACGGGTACCGCAGTCTTTAATGCGGACGACCCGCGGGTGCTCTCCTGCGTGGAGAAAACCAAAGCACGACCGGTGCTCTTCTCCAAGGATCCGGATAATCCGGCACTGAAAGAAAATCTTGAAAAAGGCAATTTGAATGTAACCGTTGAAAACGGCGTAATCATCATCCAGCATACGGGCTGGACCTCCAGGGTTGCCGATGTTCTCGAGATTCCGATCACCTTTGACGGAAAAGCGGTATTCAATATTGAAAACGTGATGGCGGCTGTTGCGGCGGCGGCTTCCCTGGGACTGAATGAAACCCAGATCCGGGCAGGACTGGTAAGTTTCAGTCCTTCCATCGGACAGTCTCCGGGAAGAATGAACGTCATCGATATGAAAGACTTCAAAGTAGTGGTGGATTACGGTCACAATACCGGAGCCGTGGAAGCAACGGGAGA
>JBEPWR010000046.1:0-9056 GCA_041642335.1 Eubacteriales bacterium | reverse complement strand
ACTTGAAATGTGGATGATTGGACAAAACGTTGAAGATGTATTAGCCATGGATCTAGAAGATGGCGTTCCTACAAATGAAGACTTAACTTCTTCCGTAACCATCGGAGTAGACGGTTACCTGGCAGCTGTTGAGCAAGCTTGGAATGAAGCAGAAGAAGCTGATGGTGCAGAAACCGTTGGTTTAGGAATTGAAACGCATATTAATAAATCCAAAGGTGCTACTGACGAAGACCCAGCACAAGCACAAGTGGACACTTATTTATCAGCAACTGCATTTGATGCAGATGAAAACGTTATTAACACCATTATTGACGTAGCGCAAGTACGAGTAGCTTATGATGAAGAAGGACAAGTTGCAACAGACCTTGAAGAAGAAGTTCGAACGAAAAAAGAACGTGGCGATGACTATGGTATGGCCGGCGTTTCTGAAATCGGAAAAGAATGGTTCGAGCAGGTTGAAGATTTTGAAGCATGGTTACAGGGACAAACTGTTGAAGAAGCTACTTCTCTAGAGCTTAATGAGAATGATGCTCCTGCAATCGAAGACCTACAGTCTTCTGTAACAATTGATGTAACTGGATATTTATCAGTTCTTGAAGATTCAGCTGAGAACATTGCATTAAGTGCTCAGTAAGAAATCTTAGATTATCGAGTAAAATTACAAACGAATAAAAACATAACACCGTATTAAAGAAACTCCTTCTTTAATGAGTCTTAGACGCCCTTAGGTATTAAGGGCGTCTATACTTATTCTATCGACTATATTAATTGATAAGGTGATCCTATGAAAAAAATGAAATTTATACTTCTTCCTTTTCTGTTACTATCCTTAGGTCTTGGTCTCCTTGGCTGTGAGGAAGAGATCGAATATCAGCGTTACACCTACCGGTACTTTGATACTTTTGATACCGTTACCCAGCTTGTAGGGTATACAGAGACCGAAGAGGAGTTCGAAGAGCATGCCGGCTATATTGAAAGCCGTATGAAAGAGCTCCATAAACTCTTTGACCGTTACAATGACTATGATGATATCAATAATATTAAAACCATCAATGATCAGGCGGGCGTCGCCCCGGTGGAGGTAGCCCCGGAAATTCTGGACTTATTGCAGTTTTCCAAGGACTGGTACGAGCCTACCCAGGGGAAAATGAATATAGCGATCGGTCCGGTCAGCAATATCTGGTCAAGATATCGTGATGATGCGGAATATGACCCCCGTGAGGCTGCAATTCCTCCTATGGAGGATCTGGAAGCGGCTGCGGAACATACGGATATTGATAAGGTAATTCTCGACCATGAGAATGGAACTGTTTACCTTGAAGACCCGGACATGGTACTGGATGTAGGCGCGGTGGCAAAAGGCTTTGCTACCGAGATCGTTGTAGAAGAAGTGCTTGAAGAGGGCTTTGCCAACGGAATTATTAGTGTTGGCGGAAACGTCCGTACCTTTGGAAAACCTCAGGATGGCGGTCGGGATCGATGGGGCGTTGGGGTTCAGGATCCGGATGCTTTTATTTTTGATACCGAGGCGGAAAATATCGATACGATTTTTCTAAATGATGCTTCCGTAGTAACCAGTGGCGATTATCAGCGTTACTACGTTGTCGATGATCAGATCATGCATCATCTGATCGATCCTGATACCTTAATGCCTGGTGATCACTATAGAGCTGTTACGGTGGTCACCGAGGACTCAGGACTTGCGGATTATCTTTCAACCGCCGTGTTTCTTCTTCCCTTTGAGGATAGTATGGCTTTGGTAGAATCCCATGAAGATGTTGACGCCCTATGGATTATGAAGAACGGCGAAGTTGTCTTTAGTGATGGTTTAGCGGATAAACTGCGAAGTCAGGGAGCATCCGGAACCGATGAATAACCAAAAGAAACCACTATTGTTTTAGTGGTTTCTTTTTTTATTGGTTTAATACGTCTCACCTTCTGGGTATACTTACCATAAGACTGCAAAAAAATTATAAGGAGGCCGCTTTCAATGGATGCAAAATCATTACTGATTAAAAAAATGGAAAACAGCGGAATTTTGAATACCTCGTCGATTAAAGATGCCTTACTCGCTGTGGACCGGAAAGATTTTGTCCTGTCAGAGTATGAAAATCATGCCTACGACGACCAGCCTTTACCCATTGGTAAAGGACAGACGATTTCACAGCCTTCCACCGTCGTATTCATGCTTGAGCTGCTTCAGCCTCAAAAGGGACATAAGGTCCTGGATGCCGGTTCCGGTTCCGGATGGACCACGGCCCTTTTGGCTCATATTGTTGGGCCTGGTGGAAAAGTCATCGCCATGGAGCTGCTGGCCTCGTTAAAAACCTTCGGTGAAGAAAACTTTAACAAGACCGAATATCAAAATGCTGTTTTTATTCAGGGGAACGCCTCTAAAGGATTTCCCGATGAAGGACCTTTTGATCGAATTTTGGTTAATGCCAGTGCACCGGAAATCCCGTCGGCGCTGCTTTCACAATTAGCGATCGGTGGAAAACTCGTCATTCCACTGAAAGACGCCCGGGGAAATCTGGTACTGGTGGAGAAGCTCGAAGAGGATGACTATAAAAAGAGCTATTATCCGGGATTTGCTTTCGTTCCTTTTATCGATGATTCCGAATAAACTCGCCTAGCCCATTAGTTTTGCTTCTTTTTTCCAATTGGGGGTATATAGTAAGTAACGACCATCGGATATACTTCAAAGGAGGACTTACTATGACGAGCGGTTTAAAAGAAAGCAACCCATCAACAACCACTGCTTCTAAAGATCGAGTAAAAAAACGGAAGCATTTCTTTCGAAGAAAGAAAAGCGAAAGAACCCCGGACACCGACAAGCTTATGCATGTGAAATCTTTCGAAAAAGATTTGGAACGGGCAAAGGTTTTCTGAGATTACGGACAACTTTTGTAGGTCTACAAAAGAAAAGAAAGAACAAAGCCACCGCTTAGCGTGGCTTTGTTCTTTCTTTTTTCATCCAACAGCTCGTCCTTGGAGATTACAAATCATAATACATCCGGAACTCTTCGGGATGAGGAAGTTTTTGAATGCGCAGATGCTCCGCTCTTAGCCTATCAATCTGGTTTTTAATCAGATTCTTCGAAAAAATTTCATTCTTCAGCAAAAACCCGGAGTCTTTTTCCAGGGCGTCACAGGCTTCCATAAGATTGGTCGGCAGGCTTTTTATTTTTTTTCGTTCCGCTTCATCCAGGTTAAAGATGTTTACATCATAAGGCCCAAATCCTGCCTCTTCGGGATCAATCTTATTCTCGATTCCGTCAACCGCAGCAAGCAGCACTGCGGTATAGGCTAAATAGGAATTTGCTGTACCGTCGGGAGAGCGAAGTTCAAACCGTTTGGTTTCAGGTTCCGTTGCGTAACCCGGTATCCGGACTACGGCGCTGCGATTAGCGGTACCGTAGCAAATACTTACAGGAGCCTCAAACCCCGGTACCAGCCGTTTATAGGAATTCGTACTGGGATTGGTAAAAGCCATGAGTGCTGATGCATGTTTTAACACGCCTCCAATGGCGTATAGGGCATTCTGACTCAGATCACTATAGCCCCCTTTATGAAAAAACAAAGGCTTTCCTTCCTTGAATAAGTGCATATGAATATGCATGCCGTTTCCACATTCCTTTACAAAGGGCTTCGGCATAAAGGTTGTGGTACGCCCGCTTTTCTTGGCCTTGTTTTTAAGAATATACTTTAACTTCTGGGTCCGGTCGCCCATGTCGAGGAGCGTGGCAAACTCCACTTCGATTTCCACCTGCCCCGGTCCCCCATTTTCCGAGTGGTGATACTTAACCGGTACCCCTTTTTTTTCTAATAAATCCACGGTTTCATTTCGAAAGTCATAACTGGAGTCAAAGGGCCGGTCCACATGGTATCCGCCGTTAGTGTCGACTTTCATTCCTAAATTTTTTTCTTCGGATTCTCCCATATTCCACTCCGCCTGTTTCGAATCAATTCTTACTTCCATGTGCCTGTTTTCCATTTTATAAGAGATATGGTCCAGGACGTAAAATTCAAATTCCGGTCCGAAGAGGGCTTCGTCGGCAATTCCCTTTTCCTGAATGTATTTCTCGGCTTTCTCGGCAATGTATCTCGGATCATCTTCAAATCGAATCCGCTCTCCGTCCTCTATCCGATAGATGTTTGCAATAAAAACCAGGGTCTTCAGTGAAGTAAATGGGTCAATAAAACCGGTCGTAAGATCCGGTATAAAGATCATATCTGATTTTTCCACCGTTAAAAAGCCGTAACTTGAACCGTCAAAACCGATTCCCGAAGTCATCACCTCATCTGTCAACCGCTCGGCAGGTATTGTAAGATGATTCCACTTTCCTTTCATATCCACGATTTTAAAGTCCACCATTCGAATCTCCTGTTCCTGAATAAATGCCTGTACCCCCTTGATACTTTTGAATGATTTCAAGCCTAATCCCTCCTAATAATTTTTTCGCTGGTTCCTACTCTTCAAGATATTTTCGCCTCTTTTGATACTCTTCCTCCGAGATCTCCCCTTTAGCCAATCGAATATCCAATAGTTCTTTCGCTGATTGATTCGTAGAATTTCGGGGCTTTTGAGTGTTTCCTCTTTTGTGAAAGAGCAGAACCACGATCAGGATGATTCCGAGTAAAATAAATCCGCCCCACAAGAAGATGGTTGGCCAGTCGGTTCCCCGCATCATCCCTCTGGAATTATTATCCCAGCTCATCCAGGAAGAATCATTATCTCCGGAAGTCCATGAAGAACCACTGTCCCAATCCGAAAGCCATTCATCCATTTGATCAATTTCCTCCAGCTGATTATCCCGGATATTGTCCGCAAGGACGGCTACCTCTTCATGCTCGGCTAATCCCCGCATTAACAGTTGCTGGGACATCATGACAGCTTCCATATGATGGGGAATCATATCCTCCAGAAAAGCCTCGTCCAGTTCTTCTCCGGTAATATTATCATAGTCGCCCATCATCGGATCATATGCTACTTCATGGGCTTCATTGGGATACCATTCATCAAGATAGCTTTGCATCAGCTCAATCTCTTCGCTTTGGGTTTGAATGATTCTTTCTGCAAAATCCCGCATTTCTTCCCGGTCCGTATTGTCTCTTAAAATTTCTGCGTTATCGACTGCCTCCTGATGATGGGGAATCATATGCACCAAATA
Organism: Eubacteriales bacterium; assembly: GCA_041642335.1. Classification (GTDB taxonomy): domain Bacteria; phylum Bacillota; class Clostridia; order Peptostreptococcales; family T1SED10-28; genus Isachenkonia. The sequence goes on along the minus strand of JBEPWR010000046.1, from coordinate 3,885 downwards.
CTCATATTCATTATCCACAAAGACTTCACTGGATCTCATCATCCCCGGACCCATATTCCTTGGACCCATTCCGTTGCTTACCACACTGCTCAGCAGAAGAATCAATACCAGAATCATATTTCTCTTGAAATTTTTTCTCATAATCTACTCCTCCAATCCATAAGAATCAGTTGTTTCCTCTCTATTTTACTTTATACCCAATTACCCGTGCTTTATCGATGGACTTATAGGTAAGGGGACAATAAAAATAATTCCCCCGAAAATCCGAAACCGTGGTAAAATTAAGTAAAACAAAATGCGAGGTGCTTATGGAAACGAAAACACATACCAGAAATTTAACTCAAGGCTCGGTTTATGGCAACTTACTGTCCATGGCCCTCCCAACCATGTTCGGTTTTTTTGCCCAAACCTTTTTTAGCATCGTGGATATGATCTATATCGGCATGATCTCTCCGGAAGCGATTGCCGGTGTGACGATCTATGGAACAATATTTGCCATTGTCTACATTTTCAACGATATTATCGGCACTAGTTCCATCTCCATGATCTCCCAATGTTATGGGGAAAAAAATTATCACCAGACCTCAAAAATCATTGAACAAACCATTGTTTTTAAGGGAATCGTCGCCTTAACCGCGGGACTGCTGATGGTTTTAATGCTCGAGCCCCTCATCCATTTTTTTACGGAGGATTCTACCACAAGGCAGGCGGCGCTGGATTATGGTTACATACGAACCTTCTTTTTGCCCATAATGTTTTCTTCCTATACGGTAAATACGGCCATGCGCTGTATCGGGGATTCCAAGAGCCCGCTTTATATCATGATTATGTCCGCGATATTAAACATTGTTCTGGATCCGCTTTTTATGTTCGAAAGTATTTCCTTTTTCGGGATCACGATTCCCGGATTAGGTCTTGGGGTGTTCGGTGCTGCGCTTGCCACAGTTGTCAGTTCCACCGCTGCATTTTTGCTGGCATTTTGGATTTTACTCTCCGGCAGAACCTATATCCGGATTAAGCCCCGGCGGCTTCTTACCTTGGACCCCGCCATCGATAAGCGCCTTATGACGATTGGTCTTCCCAACGGCTTGGAAGGACTAAACCGTAATCTTGGTAACTTTATACTGTTTAAGATGATTGCCTTTTACGGGGTGGAAGTGGTGGCCGCTTACGGAATTGTTCTTCGGCTTATGGAAATGGGTTTTATGCCTTTGTTCGGTCTGAATATGGGCGGCAGCAGTATTGTGGGTCAAAACCTGGGAGCCGGAAATCTTCCCCGAGCGGAAAACACGATTTCGGCGACGGTAAAACTTGGTGCGGGGATTATGATTTTGATTAATATTGTAGTGTTTTTCACCGGAGAGCATCTTATGTGGATTTTCACCCGGGATCCGGCGGTTATCGAAGTCGGTTCTACCATTTTAAAATTCGTTACCCCCAGTATGATTTTTCTCGCCACCATGTTTGGTTTCGGTACCGCCTTTTCCGGTTCCGGCTATAACCGTCCATTTTTGATCTCCAGTATTCTATCCCGCTGGCTCGTATTGGTTCCACTTGCCACTATCTCCACCTATCTTTTAAATACAAGCATTCACGGCGTACTGGTGGCTTTCTTGCTTACGGAGTTTACAAGCATGGGTACCATCTATTATTACTATAAAAAAGGAACCTGGCGAAGCACGCGGGTATAAAAACCTTCTGTTATTTTGAATGGTTTTCCTGTATACTAAAAAAGAGCGCTAACGTGATAAGGAGGTTAAACTATGTCTGAGAATTCCAAGGGATGCAACTGCGACCATGATCATGGACATGACCATCAACATGAGCATGGACATGAAAACTGTGATTGCAATCATGATCACGAACACCATGAACCGACAAAAATTTATTTAACTCTAACGGATGGTAAGAAGCTGGAGTGTGATGTGCTGGATATCTTTGAAGTTGAAGATCAGAAGTATATTGCCCTGCTTCCGTCCAATTCCGAAGCCGCTTTACTCTATGGCTTTTCCGAAGAGAATGGAGAACCGGAGCTGAGAAACATCGAAAGCGATAAGGAATATGAAGCAGCTTCGAAAGCTTTTATGGAAAGACAAGAAGCCTAGCCGATGACCCGCCTTTTACTTATAAGGCGGGTTGTTTTTTGTGTTTCTTTACCAATAATGGAATGGGTTTTTCCCAGTTCGCTCCAGAATTCTTTCCCCACTGGATATTCGCGAATCCCAATATTTCAATATTGCAATATGTTATTTTTTAATAATTTTTCTTCTTTTTCTGTTTTAAAAATTTCCAACGGTGTATATATACTTATAGGTGCTTTATCACCTGTATACTTTAAGAAATAACACTTCGTAAGAAGGAGGTTGAACCTTTGTCCAAAAAAAGTCTTTCCTGTGTTTCATCAAATCCTTCCTCAATGGTAACCCATCAGGAGGAAGAAAATCAAACAAAGAACTCATCAAAGGAGGAAATTAGAATGGTAGCAAAAGTTGGCGGAAAAGCTCCGGATTTTGAAGCAATGGCTTATCAAAACGGAGATTTCTCAGAAGTAAAACTCTCGGATTTTAGCGGTAAATGGACAATCCTGTGTTTTTATCCCGGTGATTTTACCTTTGTCTGACCTACGGAATTATCAGCAGTTGCTGACCGAAAAGAAGATTTTGATCGATTAGATGTAAGCGTCTTATCCGTTAGTACCGATAGCCACTTTACCCACAAAATCTGGCAGGAAACGGAACTTACTAAAATGGTTGACGGCGGATTCCCCTACCCTATGATCTCGGACTCCAACGGAAATATCGGGAAATTGTACGGCGTCTACGATGAGAATGGCGGGGTAAATATACGCGGAAGATTCTTAATAGACCCGGACGGCGTGATTCAAGCCATGGAGGTTATGACTCCACCGGTTGGCCGAAACGTCGATGAACTGATCAGACAGCTTGAAGCTTTCCAACATGTTCGGGAAACCGGTGAAGTAACCCCCGCGGGATGGAAAAAAGGCATGAAAACCCTAACCCCCGGACCGGACTTAGCTGGAAATGTCTGGCGGGAATGGACTCCGAAAAATCGATAGTTATCACGCAAGAAAATGATAATGAAAATGGCAGGCCGCGAAATTGATGGCCTGCTGTTTTTTTATCTTTTATTGTATCCTCGCAAAACTTGTATCAGCAAAGAAAAACCTGCCAATACAAGCATTAGAAACCAGGGGATCATAACAACCACCCCTCCGAACTCCCAACGCCATACATTTTCCGTAAAAAGTTCCATTGGAAAGAACCTAATCCCTCCTAAAAGGAGATTCACTAGAATGGTTAGTACCGCCGATAACACAATCATTGTACCGATATAAGAAAAACAGCCTTTCATTTTTCTCCACGTCCTTTCCTCCAAGTCCTTTTCTTATTTCTTATGTATACCCATCGGTTGCCTGTTTAATTCTCAGCAAGTTTTTGCATGAAAATTCATTCGCTCTTTTCCAATGCGATTCTCTGAAAGCCCTTCTTTATAAGGTTTATTGCCGAATCTTACGAATAAACAGGTGTTATTCTACCAATCCTCTAATATCGTTTTTCTAAAAAAAACTAAAAAAGTTCTTGCATGTTTAATCATAACTGTGTATAATAATTCTTCAATAGGATATATCCGAAACAAAATATTATATAGGAGGAATTATTATGTACATGTTAAAAAACAAAAAAACCTTATTCGCGCTAGTATTGGCCATCATCCTTATTGCCACCGGCTGTTCTTCTTCTGCAGAAGATTCCGCTTCAAACAGCAAGCTACAGGAAATACAGAATTCCGGGAAATTAGTTCTTGGGACTTCTGCAGACTATCCCCCCTATGAGTTTTATGCAGAAATCGACGGAGAACTGCATA
>JBEPWR010000045.1:0-9081 GCA_041642335.1 Eubacteriales bacterium | reverse complement strand
TGAGGGTTTTGAGTAAAGAGTGGGCGGTCCGACCAAATAATAAGTCTCCGCAGATCGCAATTTTCAAGTTGCTGATTTGCCCTTTGAAATGTTTGATTGTAATCAGGTCCGTTAAGGTCTGGGTAGGGTGCTGATGACCTCCATCGCCACCGTTAATCAATGGAACCGTGGAGTACTCCGAAGCGAGCTTTGGGGCTCCTTCCATGGGATGGCGCATTACTAAGGCATCGCAGTAATCATCGAGGACACGGACGGTATCCGCCAGACTTTCTCCTTTTTTCACTGCAGAGGTATTGGCATCGGAAAAACCGAGGACTTTTCCTCCAAGACGTAACATGGCGGATTCAAAACTTAGACGGGTACGGGTACTGGGTTCATAGAAAAGGGTGCCAAGGATTTTTCCTTCGCAAAGACGGGCATAGGGTACGGGGTTTTTGTGGATCTTCAGACCGAGGTCGATCACCCGGTTGATTTCTTCCACGGTAAAGTCATTGGGGTCTACTAAATGTTTGACAGTCTTATTCATTTTTATTCCTCCCTTGAATTGGTTTAGGGAGCTGAACTCCCTTTTTAGTCTCTCAGGACTAAATTAAAGGCTTGCGTCTTTAAAAATATAACAGATTCCGGCAGACCTGTCAATGAAAGAATTCCCTCAAAAATAAAATTATGATATTATAGAGTAGACGGTGAAGGATCAGAAAATTGTTAAAATAAACCAATGGAGAGATTGCTATGAATTTTCAGGAATTGGAAAGAGAATTTTTAAAAATCGCCCGAAGTCTCAATCGCCAGCATGATAAAGATGCGGGAATCGATCTGATCGGTCGGTTTATCAAATCCCGTTTTGGTGTCGAAGTTTTGTTCTATGATTTTAAAGTGGAAAAGAAACAGGCGGTGGTCAAACGGATCCCCGATGGACCCGGGGGCTCGGGCACACCTCTTCCGATTGAACGGCCCATAGAGGATTACAACCAAACCTTATTCCTGGAAGGACCGGAAGAAATCGACCCTTATTTTGCCGACAGTCGGGCAATTTTTCAAATGACCCAGGTGTATGCACTGCCGGTGGTCTCCCGAGGGGAGTTTAACAACTTATTTCTGGTATACGTTAGCGGGGAGAAAAAAATTTCTCCGGAGGTTCAAGCCTTTGCCGAATTTGTCGCCAAAGAGCTGGTGGCCTTTTTGTCCCGCATAAAAAAGAGCAATCAATTTTGGGAGCGGATGATCTTTCGGATGAATTATCTGGAAAACATTCTGCTGTTTCAGAATACCGATGCGGATTTGGATAAAATCATGAAAGAAATCGTGGAAAATATTCCGAAAGCCATCGGTATGAAAAAATGTACGATTGCTTTACTGGATAAGGAAAAAAAATACCTTCTCCCTTATTACTCCAATTTTTACAACCCTTCTCGAGGGAAAAAATATCCTATGGATAAAAGGCTTATTAAAGACCATACCGGGATTTTGGCATTGGAAAAGAAAGAGCCGATTATTGTATATGATACCTTGAAGGATCCTCGAGCGGATCCTGAAATTGCCAGAGCCCTTGAGGTCTATTCCAATGTGACCGTGCCGATTTTGAATCTCAAAAGGGAGCCTATGGGAGTAATGTATGTGGATAACGGGCAGTATGAAATTTTTACGACAGAGCAGATTCAATTCTTGAAAATCATCGGCGGACATATCGGTTTAATTCTGTCAAACCTTAACTACATTGACCGTCTGCAATCCGAAGTGCGTACCGACGGACTCACAGGACTGTATAACAAAGAAAGCTTCTGGGCATTAGTGCAGGAGTATATGAAGACTTTGAAAAAATCCAAATCGACCTTTGCCCTTTTAATGCTGGACATCGATAATTTCAAACAGATTAATGATACCTACGGGCATATATTAGGGGACCGTTTTCTTAAGAAAATTGCCAAATCCATGGAAGCCAGCGTTCGGGAAGAGGACCTGGTCGGGCGCTATGGGGGGGAGGAGTTCATTGTTCTTCTGAAGGGTATCGATCAGGAGGGGGCCTCCCGCATTGGAGAACGGATCCGAAAGAGTATCGAAAAAATCCGGATAGGAAATGTGGCCACAACCATATCCGTCGGCATTGCGGTTTTCCCAAGGGACAGCAAAAAGGCGAAAGAACTGCTGGAAATAGCAGACAGAAACCTTTACCGCGCAAAAGCCTTGGGAAAAAACAGAATTATGGCCGGGTATATTGACAAAATATAATTTTCATACTACTATTAAACTAACCCCCTACGGGCAGGGATGAGAAAGGATCGTGAAGCTATGGCGGAACAGGAAACAAAAAAAGCGGTAATTAACCGTTTAAGAACGATTAAGGGTCATATTCAGGGAATTGAAAAAATGGTGGAGGACGATAAAAACTGCCAGGATATTCTTTTACAGGTGGCTGCAGTAAAATCTTCTCTTCAGAAAGTGGGCATTGTCATTATGGAAAATCATACAAAAAGCTGCCTGATGGATGAGGAACTGGACCGTGAGGAATTAGAGAAGACGATCAAAATCATTGTAGACTTTATGAAATAAAAATGTTACAGTGGAAAAACTTCGGGTAAGTATGCCATAAGAAATCTGAGGGTTTCTTCAATGGCAGAATGAAAATATAAAGGAGGATGTTTATGTCGAAAAAAGTTGTAATTTATACGAGTAACACCTGACCGCATTGTCATACGGCTAAGGATTATTTAGCTGAAAATAATGTGGAGTTTGAGGAACGAAATGTCCAAAAGGATCCAGAGGCAAGAAAAGAATTAATGGCAAAAGGAATCATGGCGGTTCCTGTAATCCAAATTGAAGAGGAATTGATTACCGGCTTTGATAAAGACCGGGTAGACGAATTATTAGGGCTGTAGATTTTCAACAGTACCAAGCATAAAATGGATGCTACTTAAATGAACCCGAAGAGGAAAAGACTGGGAAGAAAAACTTCCCAGTCTTTTTTTATCCTCTTTTTTGTTTAATTAGTATGATTCTATATATTCTGCTTCAATCATGTAGTTGTATTCATTCCCAACTACGCAAGTCTGAACGACAATGCGATTGCCTTTTGTTCCGGCAAGTCTCTGGAAAAGCCGTCTTCCGGTATCTTTTTCTCTTGCCTTCCCATCGATGACAAACATTTCCGTTTTTTTGTAAATATGATTTTCCCCATGTTCATCCGTTATAATAAATCTATCTGCATACTGAACCCCCGCAAACACTCCCGGGTTATGCTGAATAAAATGCGTGTTTTTCCCATTCCCCCCAACAAAATGCTCCTCTCCACCCCAAGTGGAAACATATTTCGAAGTATCAATGATGTGTTGTCCCTGGTCTCTTCCGCCATTTTTGTATTTTAAGGTCTTACCCTTAGGGCCATTAAAGGTGAATGACTTTGCTTGGTATCCTGGTCGATTATCTTTCGGCGCCTCTAATCTGTCTTCTTTAACAGACACGTAAGACCCATGAACAAAACCTTCCTTGCCATCAACAGCAACTTTATACCAATGCTCATGCTTACCTACCGGCGTTAGTTCTGTTCCGGCGCTAAGCGTCGTAATTCGATCATAGTCCGTACTGGGACCTACCCTTAAGTTTAAAGAGCTTGTTGATTTGTAAATCATTGCTTTATCAACAGAAGATAAATCAATACTTGAAGGGTCTTTAAGTATGGGTTTCGGCTCTGGTTCCGGTTCGGGTTCTGGTTCGGGTTCTGGATCTGGTTCGGGCTTAGATTCGGGCTTAGGTTCTGGATCTGGTTTTGGTTTTGGCTCTGAATCAGGCTTAGGTTCAGGCTTAGGTTCTGATTCTAAATTCTCCTGGACACCATCTTCAGGTTCGGAAGGTGTTTCAAGTTCTGATGCTGGGCTTAAGGTTGTGTCCGCTTCTGCTTCATGCACCTTTTTTCTGGTCAGGTCATAATAATTCACTTCCCCTGCTCCGGTTGACTCAGTTGACTCAGTTGCTTCGCCGTTAAACTCTTCTGTAACGGCTACCCGGGTGTCCATAACTTTTAAATCAGGAGACTCAGCAAAGAAAGCAAATGATGTAACCGCTCCTAACGAAAGCATAATACTTATACTAATAATTAATTTTTTCATTTCTACAAATTCCTCCTGTGAAATCTTGAATTGTGCATCCTTGTTTTTTTCTATGCTAAACGCTCAAAAAGAACCCCAAAGAAGCAGGGTTCTTTTTAAGAATGTGATGAATGTAACTTTTATTCTTCTCTTTCCTCGTAGATCTTCCCGGCGATATATATAAACATTGCACGCCGATTCATTAACTTCCTCTTCGATTTCAAATAATACCATAGAAACACTATCATCAAATTCATTTTTAGTCAACGTAACAGCCGGCTTAGATCTGATATTTTTTCAGTTCCTCCCGGAAATTTCCGGTAAGCTTCTGAAGCATTTCAATATTGGAAGATAAATCCTTAACTTTTTCCGAATACTGGGTTACTCCCGAACTCATTTCCTGGGAGGCGGCAGAGTTTTCTTCCGCTATTGCCGCAAGGGAATGGATGTTTTCCACAACCCCGGTTAGTTTTTGGGTCTCATCGGAGAGTTGGGTAACCAGGGACACAATGTTTTGAGAAACCCCGGATATTTTTTGAGTATAGCTCTCATTATCCACGGTCACCCGTTCCAGGGTTTGATTGGAAGCTTCCAGATTTTCAAACTGTGTCTCGATACGCTCAACAAAAGTCGAGATTTTGGAAATAAAAGAGTCAAGTTTGGTATTAATCTCGCCAACCGCTTCTTTGGAGTTTTCCGCCAGGGAGCGAACCTCCTCGGCAACCACGGTAAAGCCCCGGCCGTGTTCCCCGGCACTGGCTGCTTCAATGGCCGCATTTAATGCCAGTAGATTTGTCTGATCCGCGATACCTTCCACGGTGCTGCTGATATTCATGATCTCCCGGGCCTCCGCAGCTAATTCCTTTCCTTCCCGATTGACATGGGCGAAATTATTCTTTACACCGTTGATCCGCTGGTTTACCTCCTGAATTTCTCCAAAGGATAATTTTAAGCTTTTGACCGCATCTTCCAGTTTATTTTTCATTTCCGTTTCGTCTTTTACAATACGGTTTACGGTAGAAATGTTCGTATCCAGAACCACCACCGCATTTTCCGTTTCCTCCGCCTGGCTGGAGGCGCTCTCGGCAACATCATTGACAATACCGTCAATGGAGGTGGATAAATCCTTCATATTCCCGGCGATTTCCGAAAAACGCTCAACAAAGTTATTCATATCATCGGTACCGCCTTTTAAGAAGAGGAAGTCTTTTTTTAGACGGTTTTTCACTTCGATCAGGTCCCGGTTAATTTCCTCGACCAGATCATTGGTCTGAATCCGGGTTTTACTGCCAAAGTCCAGATTTTTCATTTTACCCAGCTCTTTTTTGAAAAGTTTGGTCGGAGCGGTTACAACATAAGCACTGATATAGGAAGCGATAAAAGCAGTGCCGGTGATCAATAAGCCATGACTCCACTGAAAACCGGGCACCGTCCTGATAAATGCCAAGGAGGTCAAAAGAAGCACCAGCGTACTGAACAGGGAAATTTTTAGCGGAAGATCCCGGATAAAGCCTAATCCTAAGGCTTTTGACGCATTTTTAGAAATTGTCCGGTCAGGACTTTTTTCAAATCCGAGATGAACCCGCATAAAATGTTTTCCTTCCTCATCCACTCCGGAGTCCAGGATCTCATATTGCAGCTTTTCGTTGAAAAATTCGGCGCTGCCCTCCAGAAGTCCTAAGAAATAACTACCGAGATTACGCTTAGAGCGGTAAAGCAGTTCCACTTTCTTGTCGCTCAGTTCCTTTGCAATTAAGCGGGGAGGATTTGAGCCTTTAACAATTTTTGTCAGCTGACTATGTACTTCATCCATCATGGTTAAAAATCCCTTTAGACTATACCGCTCAAAGTATGAGGGGAACCATTTGTGAAAGGTGACAATGTTTTGCTGTCCCACGGCCTTCCATAATTCTTCCGTATTTTTGCCAAGCCTCCTGGATAAATGTTCAAACACTGAGAATATCTTAGCATCCTCAATATCATCCAAGGGAGAGATCATCCTTTCCTGATCCCAGTCTACGGCTTCCAGGGTTTCTTGCAGGGCTTCTTTACCGTAGAGTTTTTCGAGACTTTCAAGCCAAGTATTTACTATCGTGCCTTTCAAAATAACTACCTCCTTTAGTGTGGAAAACGAATTTATGCAGTACTGAAATTATAGCATAAAATTCCGATAAACAAAGGCTTTCTCTGTTTTTTCATGAAGAAAATATGATATAATGATGGTTAAATCAAAGAATCCCTAAAGAATAAAGGAGCTTTTTTATGCCGACTTCCAACTTTCAACTGATCAGTATCCTACTGGTGCTTTTAATGCTGATTACCCCCGTTGTGGTGGTATATATGGTGTTGAATTATTTCGGGAAAAAACAGAATAAAAAGCAAGATACCGTGGAGGATGAATATTTAATCAATAAGGTTCTTGAACTGGAGGAACGGATTCAGCGGCTGGAGGAATTGCAAGACCCTCAAAGTTTTGAAGAGATCTTCGGGGAAGAGGAATAGAAAAAAATAGTACAAGGCAGGTGGAGGAAATGAACAGTCAAAAACAAAAGGTAATATTTAGTGGCGCACAACCTACAGGCAGTCTAACTCTCGGGAACTATATCGGGGCGGTCAGCAACTGGAAAAAACTACAGGAGGAATATGACTCGTTTTTTTCGATCGTGGATCTGCATTCTTTAACCGTGCGGCAGGATCCAAAGGAATTTAAAAAAACCTCCCTTTCTTTTTTTGCCCAGTACCTGGCTGCGGGATTGGATCCTGAGAAAAACACCCTGTTTTTTCAGTCCCAGGTAAAAGAGCATTCCGAACTGGCATGGATTTTAAGCTGTAATACCTATATGGGAGAGCTCAACCGAATGACACAGTTTAAGGAAAAATCCGAGAAACATAAAAATAATATCAATGCCGGCCTCTTTACCTATCCGGTCCTTCAGGCGGCGGATATTCTGTTATACGATACCCATCTGGTGCCAGTGGGAGAAGATCAAAAGCAGCATTTGGAATTATCCAGGGATATTGCCCTGCGTTTTAATAATTATTACGGAGAAACCTTCGAGGTACCGGAGGTTTATATTCCCAAAGCCGGAGCCCGGATTATGAGTTTGCAGGAGCCGGAGAAAAAAATGTCCAAATCCGATGAAAATCAACAGGGGACCCTGTTTCTAATGGATGAGGATAAGGTGATTGAAAAGAAAATCAAACGGGCGGTAACCGATAGTGAAAATGAGATTCGCTACCGGGACGAGCAGCCCGGGGTAAAGAATCTCATCAATATTTATGCTACACTGGAAGGCATTTCCATTGAGTCCGCCATGGCCCATTTTGAAGGCGCGGGCTACGGAAAGCTGAAAAAAGATGTAGCGGAAGTTACCATCGAGCATTTGCGGCCCTTTAAAGAATCCTACCGAACCTATATGGAAAATCCCGATCATTTGTTGGATGTTTCCAGAAAAGGTGCCGAGAAAGCTAGAATAAGAGCGGAAAAAACCATGCTTCGCGTTAAAGACCGCTTAGGGCTGATTCTATAGGCCATTCTAAAGGAAACAGTCAATGAAGGAGAAGAAGGAGGATGAGGCCCTGTGAAGGAACATAAATGGATAGTAATGATCATCTTTACCCTGGTCGGGCTTTCCATCGGCCTCTTATTCTCCGTCAAGGATCCTTCCGCCGCGGAAGAAGACAATGGGGAAAACGCCTATCAAGAGGAGGTTCAGGAACTGACCACAATAAATGACACCCTTCGTGAACGAATCCGGAAGGTGGAGGAAGAGATTAAAACCTTTGAGAGCAATCTGCCCGCGGAGAACCTTACCCTGACTACGATTCGACAGGAGATACGGGCCTTTGAAATGTTGGCCGGTCGGCGGGATGTAAGCGGGCCGGGCATTGAAATTGTCCTAAGCAGTGAGACGGATGAAAATATTGCAATGATTGTGGAGTATAAAAAGTATCTGGTCAATCTGCTGAATGAATTACGGGTGTTCGGCGGTGAAGCCTTTGAGGTAAATGAGCATCGGATCGTAGATAGGACGGAGGTAACCTTAGCGGGAAATCACATCAATATTAACGGAACCCCCGTGGCGCCCCCGTATGTGGTCCGAAGTATCGGAAATATCGATGAACTGAAGCAATATGTGGAGCATAGCACCTTTATTTTTGAGATGATGGAAGCTGACGGCGTGATTGCGGAAATTCAGTTTCAGGAGGAAATGATCATTGAAGGCCATCAGGGAGAAAAGACATTTCGCTACTTTCAAGTGGAGGAGTAGGAAGTGAAGAGGCAGTTATTTTTTTATAATCCTGTGAAAAATCAGTTTGATGGGAAGATAAGAAATCACCACCACCAGGGACCATAGAACAAAGGAGAGAAAACTCAGCTCCCGTGCCCGGGCAACCAGTAAAAAGGCCGCAACGATCAGCGATAAGAGATAGGTATCGTGGGTTTTCAGACTTTCTTTAAATTTTCGCTTAATCAGAATCCGGTCCATCAGGGAAAAGATCAAAAATGTACGGACCCATTCAAAGACCAGATAGAGACTTGTGGTTAATATATCCAATGGGGACACCTCGATTACAGTAAAGTTGATATAATTAATGTACTATAGCCCCAGGGAAAAAGCAAGGCCGTGACTGGAGAAAGGCTTCTGAAGAAAAACTCCCGAAGAGATCATTCTACGGGAGTTTTTTAAAGGTAAAAAACTAATACAGGTAGCAAAATCCGATGGCCTTCGGTCCTAAATGGGAACCGATTACGGGGCCGATTTTTTCAATTCCTACGGAAAGTTCCGGATGATTTGCCTCAAGTTTTTCCTTCAATCGCTGGGCTTCCTCCGGGGCATTGATATGACAGATGGATAGCATGGACGGTTTATCCGTGATCATGGAAACCATTTTATCCAGGGCTTTCTTTTTTCCCCGAACTTTATCAATCGGACGAAGAATGCCCTCTTCCAGTGTGATGATCGGTTTAATGTTTAACATGGATCCGAGGAAGGCC
>JBEPWR010000044.1:0-9177 GCA_041642335.1 Eubacteriales bacterium | reverse complement strand
GCTACAGTTTCATTTGTGGTTAAAGTCGATTTGCGATAAAAATTCAGATATGATGCTAAATCCTTCAGCCAAGGTATTTTATTCAATTGGGATCTCCTCCTTACAACTCTTATTCGATGAGCTTTAAAAAACAGTTTATAAATCTATTATAACGGATACGGGATTTTTAAGAAAGTATCACGGTTTTTTTAAAGATATCCTACCGATAAATGAGGAAATTACTTTTTTTGAGGCCCTGGAGAAAGTTCTGCGATCATGATAAAATGATAGTTAAGAATGACATAAGAGGTGATTGAATGAATCGATTGGCGGAAAAAATTAAAAAAGCAAGGGAACATGCAAACCTAAGCGAAAAAGCATTGGCAAAGAAATGCGGGTTATCCGAGAGTTACATTAGAGACATCGAATCCGGACGAAAAGTAGTCAAAGAAGATATAGCAGAGAAAATTTTGTCAAAATTAGGGAAATCCATGGATTCTATGAGTATGCAGGCGGAAGCGTCAAAAGAGGTGGCAGCAAAGAGACCTGAGAAAAAGAAAGAGCCTGAAGTTCAAAAGCTTAACAATTATGATTTACGACCGACTTCAACCTGGGAAAAAGCATTGGGAAATTTGGTGAAAACCTATCCGATTCAACGTATGGATAATCAAAAAGTAGTGGGTGAAAAATCTTTACCGTTGTTACAAAATAAAGTGGAGGGGTACCATCCTGATAAACTTTTTTTTATCGAAGTGAGCGATAATTCTGTGCAGGGCTTTCGCATAAAAAAAGGGGACGTGGTGATGGTCTTGAATACCCAGGAAATTGAAAATGGAGCATTTTACCTAATCAAAGGAGAAAAGGGAAGAATGATTCGAAAGCTTCGAAAAGAGGGTAGCGGAGAAGTAGCACTTTTTAAAGGTCTAGAGGGAGAGAGCTCAGTAATCAAGAAAAAAGATCAGGTAAAAATTCATGGCAAGTGTATAAAAGTGGAGTTTATGCTTTAAAATCTTGTTTGATAATTTTTTTTGAAGTGCATCCCTAATTATCGCTGAACAAACTATAGGGAAACCTTAAATAAACGTATTAAAAAAAAGCGAAGAGCGCCTAGAGAAAGGCTCTTTGCTTTTTTCAAATAAAAGATTTTCAGTAATAAAGAAAAGTTATAAAAATTATGTTATACTAAAAATTATTGATTAGAAAATCATAGCACACAATCAGAATAGAAAACAGCAATGGAGGTTCGATATGGAAAAAAACTTAAACCTTCTCGATTTGGGGAAATGTGATTATGAAAAAGCCTTAGAAATCCAGTTTCAATTACTAAAAAAGCGGCAGAATGGAGAAATAGAGGACACCCTGATTTTAGTGGAACATCCCGCGGTAATTACTTTAGGGAAAAGTGCTTCACTAGAACACGTAATTGCTCCAGAGGCGGAATTAGTACGTCAGGGGATTCAGCGCTTTGAAACCAACCGTGGCGGTGATGTTACCTACCACGGAGAAGGACAAATTGTGGGATATCCTATTGTAAATCTTATTGAGAATAAAATAAAGGTGCGAAGTTTTGTGGAGAAGCTGGAAGCCGTTTTCGTAAATATTTTAAAGGACTATGGTATAAAAGCGATAGGCTCATCGAAGGATATAGGTGTATGGGTGAATAATGAAAAAATCACCGCGATCGGTTTAGCCGTAAAAAAAGGGGTAACGATGCACGGATTTGCCTTTAATGTAAATACAAATTTAGATCATTTTCAGTATATTATTCCTTGTGGTATTCGTGAAAAAGGCGTAACGTCTTTAGAAAAGCTCTTAGGAAAACCACAGAATTTTTCGCAGATAAATCAGCGGGTAGTTAAGGAGTTTGTAAGCGTATATGGTTATCAAAAGGTTCAAGAAGTAGTGCTTAAAGAACTTTACTAATTTAAAGAGGTGAGCTTATGGAAATAAAACGCAAACCAAAATGGTTAAGGGTAAATATGGAGGATTTGCAAAAAGAGGAAACAGTAAAACGAATGTTGAAGAATCTTTCCTTGAATACAGTGTGTCAGGAAGCTAATTGTCCGAATCGAATTGAATGCTTCAGTAATAAAACTGCGACCTTCATGATTCTGGGAACCCAGTGTTCCAGAAATTGTCGCTTTTGTAATGTAACGAACGAAGCCTTAGAGGTGGTTGATCCCGAGGAACCGAAGAATGTTGCGAAGGCAACGCAGGAATTAGGGCTAAAACATGTGGTGGTTACATCGGTGACCCGCGATGATTTAACGGACGGTGGTGCCGGGCATTTCGCGAAGGTTATCAAGGCCATTCGGGCAGTGGACCCGGAAATTGCCATTGAAGTATTGATCCCTGATTTTCAAGGAGATATTCAGGCGCTAAAGAAAGTTACCGATGCAAAGCCCGATATCATCAATCACAATATTGAAACGATCCCAAGGATGTATGAAAAGGTACGACCGCAGGCAGTTTATCAACGATCCTTGGAAGTATTGGAAAATGTTAAGAAATTAGACTCTTCTATTTTTACCAAATCCGGGATTATGGTGGGTCTTGGTGAAGATACGGAAGAAGTTCATCAAGTGATGAAGGATTTACGGACTTATCAATGTGATTTCCTTACAGTGGGTCAGTACTTAGCTCCAAGTAAAGCGCATTATCCTATGGAAGAATATATTACTCCGGAAGCGTTTAAAGCTTATAAGGAAAAAGGAGAGAGCTTCGGTTTTTCTTTTGTAGCCTCGGATCCATTAGTAAGAAGTTCTTATAAAGCGGCAGATATGCTGGACACCCAAAGTTAAATATATTTTTAAAAACCGGTTGTTGATAAGCAATTAAAATGCTTATGATGAACAACCGGTTTTTTGTATTTTTTAGTCGAAATCTTTTCGAAAAAAACAGAATTTTATGATATAATAAAAACATTATATAATAAAAATATTTTTTGGAGGGAGTTTTATAATGAGGGATATGAATAAGCATGAAAAATTACTCAACCGGTATATCGAACTTTTAAGTCAGATGCAGCACTATCGGGAAATGGCAGGACTTGCTCACTGGGATATGGCCACCTATGCCCCAAAAGAAGGAAAAAGCATTCGATCGGAAGCGATAGGAACCTTATCAACGGAAGCTTTTAAAATAAGCGTTTCTAATGAGATGGAGCTTCTTCTTAAGGACTTGTCTATGGATGAACATTTTAAGCAATTGTCGGAGAAGTATCAAAAAAGCGTCAAAAAAGATTTAAAAGACTTAAATAAGTTTCGAAAAATTCCAGAGGATAAGTACCGGGATTATGTAATTCTTACATCAAAGTCTCAAAACATCTGGGAAAAAGCGAGAGCGGAAGACAAGTTTGAAGACTTTAAGCCCTATCTTGAAAAAGTTGTGGATTTCAATCGGGAAATGGCGGAACTATTCGGTTATGAAGGACATCCCTATAATGCGTTATTAGATCGCTATGAAGAGGGAATGACGGTGGAAAAACTGGATCGTACCTTTGGGGAACTTAAAGAGGGGATCAAAAAGATTCTGCATAAGATTCAGCAATCCTCAAAAGTTCCGAATAAACGATTGGAATCTGTAAATCTGCCCACCGAAAAACAAAAGATTCTAAGCAAGAAGGTATTACAAAAAATCGGTTATGATTTTGAGTCCGGACGCTTAGATGAAAGTGTCCATCCTTTTACTATCGGACTTAACCCGAAAGATGTCCGGGTAACCACCCGCTATCAGGAGGATTTTTTCAAGACAGCTTTGTTTGGTACCATCCATGAAGGGGGTCATGGAATGTACGAGCAGAATATACCGATGGACTTATTCAAAACTTCGGTAGGTTCAGCTGCATCCACCGGCATGCATGAATCCCAATCCCGGTTCTGGGAGAATGTTGTTGGAAGAAGTGAGGATTTTTGGAAAGGGCTTTTGCCGGAGTTTCAGGAACTTTTCAAGGATGAAATTAAGGATTTAACCCTTCAGGAAATGGTGGAATATATTAATATCGTAGAACCTACGATGATTCGGGTGGAAGCGGATGAGTTGACCTATAGTCTCCATATTATTCTTCGTTATGAACTGGAAAAAGAACTGATTGAAGGAAATATTCAAGTTCAGGATTTGCCAAAACGCTGGAATGAAAAAATGAAAGCAATCTTGGGTATAGAGCCGGATAATAATAAAGAAGGCGTTTTGCAGGACGTGCACTGGGCCGGCGGGATGATCGGCTATTTTCCCACCTATGCTCTTGGAAACGTATATGCTCTTCAATTAAGTGCCCGATTAAAAAAGGATCTTCCCAATTTTGAAGAACTGATGGAAAAGCAGGATTTTGCTCCAATCAAGAATTGGATGGTTGAAAATGTTCATAAAAAGGGAAGTTTGTTGAAAGCGGAGGAACTCTTAGAAGAGGTCACCGGAGAAGGGTTGAATGTAGAACCTTATTTAAAATATCTGAATGATAAATACCAAAAGATATATCAGTACTAAACGTCATCTCTTATAAACCTGAATTATATTAGAAAGCATCGGAATCCAACTAATAATCCGATGCTTTTTTTTATGGAGAAAACCGTGATTATTTATTGAAAATATAGGATATGTAAGCGTCTGGAAAAATCATAACAAAAAAGCAAAAAAATTGGTGGTATTTTTTTGAAAACAGTGATAAAATGAATGCAAAGTTTGGCCCCCCGGATGTACCGGAAAAAAGACAGTAAGCACAATAACCGATAGGGGTAGGTATTAAGTAAGAACCGACCAAGGAGGTTGTATAATGAGTAAGATTTTAACTAAGGAACAACTCAAAATTCACAAGCGAAAACTACTAGTTGTAGCACTAGCAGTAATTGTACTATCAATTACGGCGGTAGGCTACATTTCAACATTCAATGAAGTGGTCATTGAAGATGGAGAAGAAACGATAGAGATGCAGACCAGAAAAGAAACCGTTGAGGAAGCCCTTTTGGAAGCTGGAGTGGAGTATATTGAGGAAGATAGAATTACTCCCGGTTTAGAGACTAAGATTACGGATGGAATGGAAATTCAGATTATTCGAGCCGTCAATGTGGAAATTTCTGATGACGAAGAAAAGCACACTTTGCTAACACCGGTAAAAACTGTAGAAGATGCTTTGAAAGAAGCTCAGATTCTTATTAGAACGGAAGATGACATCAGCCCATCTTTGGATACGGCACTGAAAGAAGGTATGGAAATCGACATCACCCGTGCAGTACCCTGTAAAATCCAAGTAGATGGTGAAGTTATCGAGTTGATGACTACTAAAGAGACTGTAAAAGAAGTTCTAGAAGATGCTGAAGTCAGTCTTGGGGAAGAGGATAAAATTAATTATGATTTAGAAGCTTCCATCAAGGAAGAAATGGAAATTGAAGTCATTCGGGTAGAAAAGGAAATCATTCGTGAAAATGAAAGCATCGATTACAAAACCATTCGTGAGAATGATGGAACGCTCGATAAAGGAAAATCCCGAGTAGAACGGGAAGGACAAGAGGGACAACTGGAACAGGAAATTGAGATTACTTATGAAAACGGGGAAGAGGTTAATCGGGAGATCTTATCGGAAACCGTAGTTCAAGAACCCGTTAACCGTATTGTGAAAATTGGTACGAAAGTACCAAAGCCTGCACCGGTTGTTAGCCGGGGAGGAAGTGAAGTTACTCGAACCTTAACGGTGGAAGCGACTGCTTACAGTTCACAAGATCCCGGTGTAGGCACCATCACTGCAACAGGCGCTACACTAAGACATGGAATTATCGCTGTGGATCCTAGAGTGATTCCTCTGGGAACGAAAATTTATGTACCCGGTTACGGATATGGAATCGCTGCGGATACGGGTGGTGCCATCAAAGGCAACAGAATCGATTTAGCTTATGAAAATCGTTCTGATGCCCTTCAATTCGGGAGAAGAATGAAGACAATTAAAATTTATGATTAGATAATCTTCTTTGTAAAAGAAAAAATTAATAATTTGAAACCCTCCGTTGGAATTCTTCGGAGGGTTTTTCGACTATAGAGCATAGGATATTTAGGATAAGACGACTTACTTTTGGTCATGGGCGATACGACTTGCTGCAGCAGAGGCAATGGCAGCTACTAAATCATCCATGAAGGTATGAACTTTTCCATCTTTGACGGTATCCAGATTTTTAATGATCCCAACTTTTTCTTTATCTAAGTATCCGTAGCTGGTAAGACCTATAGTACCATAAAGATTTACTATCGAAAGCGGAAGAATTTCATCTATACCATAGAGTCCTTCATCACTTTCTACAATAGACTGTAGAGGTTCGGGTAGTTTTTTTTCTTCAGCCAATTGATCAAGGGCCACACCGGTTAAAATTGCGTGGGCAACTTCTCGTTTTTCAAGAACAGCCTTTACGTTTTCTAAGCAAACCTCCAAGGTTAAATCCTTCTGGTAGGGTTTTTGTAAATTAAGAACCAGTTCTGCAATCGCTGAGAGTTGAACACCTCGTTCTTTCAGTAAAGCAAGGGTTTTCTCTTCTAATTCTTTCATAGGGATTCTATGCATAATCGAGCTCCTTTCAAATAGGATTTAGATAGTGATTAAAAATATGAATACTATGTTTATATACCCGAGTTCTAGCATGTAAAATCAAAAGATTATTGGGTTATTTTGAAAAAGAGAAGTGCTCGAGATTTTACTCTTCTTTCAAGATTAGGTATAATACAGTAAGGTTCAATTAGCATGAGAGGAGTGTACAGTAGATGAATCCACTGAAAAATGATTGGAAAGCTTTATTAGATACGGAATTTAAAAAAGATTACTTTTTAGAATTACGACAGTTTCTTGCCAAAGAATATGAAGAGTACAAAGTTTTTCCTCCTGCAAAGGATATATATAACGCGCTTCATTATACCGGATATAATAATACAAAAGTAGTAATTTTAGGCCAGGATCCATATCATAAAGAAGGTCAAGCCCATGGATTGAGTTTTTCTGTGCGACCGGGAGTAAAGAAACCGCCAAGTCTTCGTAACATTTATAAAGAGCTGAAAGAAGATTTGGGTATTCCGACACCGGAGCATGGTTACTTAAAAAAGTGGACGGAGGAAGGTGTATTATTGCTAAACGCGGTTTTGACGGTACGGGAAGGCGAAGCTCATTCCCATAAAAATATCGGCTGGGAGAACTTTACTGATAGGATTATCACTTCATTAAATCAACGGAATTCACCGGTGATTTTTATACTGTGGGGACGACCTGCACAGAAGAAGGAACCACTCATCAGTAATCCTTGGCATTATGTATTGAAATCACCTCACCCTAGTCCTTTATCGGCTCACAGAGGATTTTTTGGAAGTCAGGTGTTTTCTAAGACGAATAAAATTTTAAAAAGTGAAGGCATCGCGCCTATTGATTGGAGTTTGCCTACTGAAGTTGAGTAATTATAAAATTTTTTTCATGGACTCACCTTTGGGTATAAATAATAGACGAAGCGAACATTGGCATATTGTTACGAAAAGAGAGGGGGAGGAAAATGAGTGAGTTTCCATCCTTTAATGAAATAAGAGAATTACTGGATGAAATAGCTGAGGAAGTACCCGAGGCATTTTATCGAGAGTTGAATGGAGGAATTCTATTAATGCCGGAAGCAAAAAAGCATCAGGAATCTAAGGAATCCAGCCAACTTTATATTATGGGAGAATATCATCGAAATGCAATGGGACGAAAGATCCTCATTTATTATGGATCTTTTAAGAAAATGTATCCAAAAACCTCGATCAGCAGCCTTAGAAAAAGACTTAAGGATACGTTGTTGCATGAGTTTACACATCATATAGAATCCCTTGCCGGGGAAAGAGGTTTGGAAAAAAAAGATGCGGAAAAAATGCATCGTTATCGACAAAATAAAAATAAGAGGGAGGCTCCTTCAAGATGAAGTACTTAATTACCACCGTAGCAGAAGACCCAATCGTTATTGAAGATACCCTCTCGTTTTTATGGGACTTTGCAGTAATTCTTGCTTCCATAATTCTTGTATTTATGGTGAAATGGTTATTGATGAAATTTGCCGGAAAAATTTTCCGTGAAAAGGAAGACGTACTTGGTATTTTAAATGCTTTGCTCACGGCGGTCGCTTTTTTTGCCATTATTATTATCATTCCGATTTATTTTGACGAAACCGGTTGGTTATTCAATCAAATTGTTGAGATTGGAGGATCCGGGATTTCTCTATTTCTAATTCTTATGGCACTGTTTATTGTTATATTTGCCTACCGTTTTTCTATGGTGTTCAAACAGTATATTCTTCGTAAGGTTTATGAGAAATATCAACTGGAAAAGGGTACGAGATTCACGTTAAATAGTGTTTTTCATTACATCGTCATGATTTTAGCGGTTTTCATCAGTTTATCCACATTAGGGATCAATCTTAGTACCCTAACGGTATTTGCAGGAATTGTCGGAGTCGGGATCGGATTTGGACTCCAAAATATCGCTTCGAACTTTATCTCCGGGCTTATTATTCTTTTTGAACGTCCAATTAAAGTAGGAGACCGGGTATTAATTGAGGACATTTTAGGGGATGTAATAGAAATCAAAATGCGTGCGACCATTGTCAAAACTTTGGATAATGAACACATTATTATTCCAAACTCTTTTTTCTTAGAGGATAAGGTCATGAACCGTTCTGCAGAGGATCCGCGTCTTCGTCTTCGAGTGAACTTTGGGGTTTCCTATAATTCTGATGTTTTTCATGTACGGGATACCGCTCTCAGGGTGGCGGCTGATTTAATGAAAGAATATCCTGAAATACTGGGGAATCCCGAACCCCGTGTGGATTTTCTCGAATATGGAGACTCTTCTTTGAATTTTGTTTTGTTTATCTGGATTATCAATCCGCAAAATGAAATGGTTATTAAATCATCGGCAAGGTATATGTTATTTGAAGCTTTCAAGGAAGAGGCGATCGAAATACCGTTTCCACAACGGGATTTGCATATCCGCTCTGTGGATTACAAGGCTGTTGAGGCTTTACAGAACCAACACAAAGCCAAAAATTGGAAGTAGAGTTTCTTAAAGGAACAGTAACACAGAAAAAAGCACCTTACTCCGGTAAGGTGCTTTTCCATGCTTTGAAAGTCATTATTCGTGAACCTTCACGAATTACAGGATCATTCGATGCAATCTCATGAGCTTCTTTTTCATCTTTTGTTTTGTAG
>JBEPWR010000043.1:0-9319 GCA_041642335.1 Eubacteriales bacterium | reverse complement strand
AGAAAATGGTGAATAAAAATATTAAGTTAATGCAAGGAAATGAAGCCTGTGTTGAGGGAGCTCTTGCCGCTGGAATGAAATTCTTTGCAGGCTATCCCATTACCCCTTCTACAGAAATCGCTGAAATTTCAGCACAACAACTTCCCCGTGTTGGAGGAAAATTTATTCAAATGGAAGATGAGATTGCTGGGATGGCCGCTACCATAGGGGGATCCTTAGCAGGACTAAAATCCA
Source organism: Eubacteriales bacterium (assembly GCA_041642335.1). Classification (GTDB taxonomy): domain Bacteria; phylum Bacillota; class Clostridia; order Peptostreptococcales; family T1SED10-28; genus Isachenkonia. The sequence goes on along the minus strand of JBEPWR010000043.1, from coordinate 9,085 downwards.
TGACTGCTACCAGTGGTCCAGGATTTTCACTTAAACAAGAAAACATTGGCTATGCAATGTTAACAGAAATTCCTTGTGTAGTTGTTAATGTTCAAAGAGGTGGACCCAGTACAGGTTTACCAACAGCACCTTCACAAAGTGATGTTATGCAGGCGAAATGGGGGACTCATGGAGACCATCCGGTAATCGCCCTTACTCCCAGCTCAATTCGAGAAACCTATGACCTTACCATTCAAGCCTTTAATTTTGCTGAAAAGTATCGGACTCCGGTATTTTTAATGTTGGATGAAATAATCGGACACATGAGAGAAAAAATTGAGATTCCAGACCCTTCCGAAATTGAAATCATAGATCGTCTAAAACCCGATGAAAGTGAAAAGGAAGACTATAAAGCATACGATAATAGTATGGAAGTTCCTAAAATGGCTGCTTTCGGTGATGGCTTTAGATTTCATGTAACAGGACTCATGCATGATGAATTCGGTTTTCCAAAAAATGATGCCACCGTTACAGAAAATCTTATGAATAGAATCATGGGAAAAATCGAAAACAACCTTGACGATATTATTCTATATGACGAGTATTATACAGAAGATATGGACTTACTAATTCTATCTTACGGAGGTACTGCCCGAAGCGTATTAAGTGCTGCAAGAGACGCACAAAAAGATGGCAAGAAGGTCGGAGTATTCAAAGCCAAAACGCTATGGCCCTTTCCTGAAAAAAGAATTAAAGAATTAAGTGAAAAAGTTGATAAAATCATTGTTGCCGAGATGAATTTGGGACAGTATTATTACGAAGTCGATCGAGTAGCGGGGAAAAACTGTGAAGTCTCTTTACTTGGTAAAGCGAATGGAGAACCCATAACCCCCACCGAGGTTTTAAATAAAATTGAGGAGGTTCTATAAATGGCAGTAGCGAGTAAGCTGATAGAGAACAATTTTCGAATGAACCGATTGCCTCACATCTGGTGCCCTGGCTGTGGCCATGGAATTATTATGCGAGGAATCGCAGATGCAATTGAAAAGTTAGGATATGACAAGCAGAAGGTCTGTATAATATCAGGGATTGGCTGTTCGTCCAGAGCACCTGGATATATGGATTTTAATACATTACACACTACTCACGGTCGAGCTTTGGCTTATGCAACCGGCGTTAAGCTAGCAAATCCCGATTTGAAAGTTATCGTAATTAGCGGAGATGGGGATGCTACAGCTATTGGTGGCAATCATTTAATTCATGCCGCAAGAAGAAATATTGATATTACCACAATCATTTTCAATAACAACATCTATGGGATGACCGGAGGCCAATATTCGCCAACTACCCCTCATGGTGAACTCGGTACTACCGCCCCTTACGGAAATGTAGATAATGTGTTCGATATTTGTCGCTTAGCGGAGGGAGCTGGCGCAACTTATGTAGCCCGTGGCACAGTGTATCATGCAAAGCAATTAGAAAAGAATATTGAAAATGCACTAGAAAACAAAGGGTTTTCCGTAGTGGAAGGAATCAGCATCTGTCCTACTTATTATGGACGGAAAAATCGAAAAGGTGATGCTGCCGAAATGATGATCAATCTGAAAGAGAGTACCTTAGATAAGAAAGTTGCCGCAAAATTACCTTCCGAAAAAGTAGAAGGAAAGTTGATTATTGGAGAGTTTGTTAACAAGGAACAACCAGAATTTTGTGAAGAATATCATAAAGTCGTTGATAAATTTATTAAGGAGGGTTAAGATGGCGAAACGTACAGAAATCCGATTGACCGGTTCTGGAGGACAGGGGCTGATTCTTGGCGGGATCATCCTAGCGGAAGCCGCATTGTTAGATGGTTCAAATGCTATTCAATCTCAGTCTTATGGACCTGAAGCAAGAGGCGGAGCCAGTAAAGCTGAAGTCATAATCAGTGATGAAGAAATATATTATCCTAAAATTCTAAACTCCGATGTACTGCTTTGTTTAACTAGAGAATCGTACTGTAAATACATTCCGGATCTTAAGGACGATGGGATACTTATTATTGACTCGGATGTCAACTTTGATAATATTGAAACAAGTTATAAAATCATTCAGATTCCAGTTATTGAAACAGCAACTCATGAAATAGGGAAGGTCATGGTCGCCAATATCGTTGCACTGGGAGTAATTCAAGAAGCAACCCAAGTAGTTTCAAAGGACAGTTTGGAACAAGCAGTATTAAAGAGAGTACCACCAGGGACGCAGGAATTAAACCGTCTGGCTTTGCAGGAAGGTTATAAACTAGTTTCCAGCCACTCAAAGTAGTTATATGATATAATAAAAATAAAAAAATTTAAAATGGTGGGATGGACGATGATATGGTAGATGAAAAAAAAGACTTAATCAATCAAATACAACAAAAATTTTCCAAGCTGAGCAAAGGACAAAAACTCATTGCAGAATTTATTATTAACAACTATGATAAAGCTGCTTTTATGACCGCCTCAAAAATCGGAAAAAAAGTTGGTGTTAGCGAATCCACCGTGGTGCGATTTGCCAATACGTTAGGTTTCGAAGGATATCCCCAGTTACAAAGAGCACTTCAGGAAATCATAAAAACAAAACTTACCACGGTCCAAAGAGTGGAGATGGGGACCCAGTATTCGAATGAAGGCGATATTATTCGAAAAGTTTTACGCTCAGACATCGAAAACATCAACTACACTTTAGAGAACATCGATTATGACTTGTTTCAAAAGGTAATCAATGAAATATTTTTAGCGGATAAGATTTATATTGTAGGTCTTCGAAGCTCCACTGCATTAGCCGAGTATTTTGGTTTTTACTTGAATATGATTTTGGATAACGTACGCATTGTAGGTTATGGTGTAAGTGATATTTTTGAACAGACATTAAGAGTAACGGAAAATGATTTAGTGATTGGAATTAGTTTTCCCCGTTACTCCAACCGAACCATTGAAGCGCTTCGATATATTAAAGAGCAAAATGTTAAAATTATTGGAATTACCGATACCGTTCTTTCTCCCTTAAACGAGATTTGCAACTATACATTGACCGCTAAAAGCAATATGGCATCTTTTGTTGATTCATTAGTTGCTCCCTTAAGCTTGATCAATGCCATTATTGTAGCTGTCGGAATGAGAGAAAAAGAAGAGATTACGGAATACTTTAATAAACTGGAAAATATATGGGAAAGATACAATATTTATAATAACAAGCGGGGAGAGTAAACTTCGTTTTATCGGAACTTAGATAGATATTATATCTAAGTTCTTTTTTGTATAAAAACACTTAAAAACTTGTTAGTATCAACAATTTAATGTATAATTTATAGTGGAAAGAAAAATATTTTATATTGCAAAAGGATCAAGGAGGCATTTATGAACAGTATATCCGTGGCAATCGACGGTCCTGCCGGTGCCGGTAAAAGCACTGTTGCAAAGAAAGTTGCAAAAAAAATGGACTTGCTTTACATTGATACAGGGGCAATGTATCGGGCGGTTACTTACCTTATGTTAAAAAAGGGGATTAACCCAAATCAAGAACAAGAAATTATAGATATCGCAAAGCACACTAGCTTTAACTTTTCAAAAGACGGAAGTCAAATATTTGTTAACGGAGAAAATCGTTCTGAAGAAATCCGAAGCTCAAAGGTTAGCGAGAACGTCTCATTAGTATCTAAAATTGGCCCTTTACGAGAAGTATTAGTAGCTGCTCAACGAAAACTCGCAGAAAATCATAATGTGATTATGGACGGACGTGATATTGGTTCTCATGTACTGCCTGAGGCAGACCTTAAAATTTATTTAACCGCTTCTGTGGAGGAGCGTGCAAAGAGGAGATACGATGAACTGGTTGCTAAAAATAAAAACGAACCGGTTTCCTATGATAAAGTGAAAGAGAATATTGTTCTTCGGGATCACATCGACTCTAATCGTGAACAGGCTCCATTGATAGAAGCTGAAGATGCTGTTAAAGTCGATACAACTAACCTTACAACCGAGGAAGTGGTTGAGGCGATCATTAAGTTAATTAAAAAAATTAACACGTAATTGAATGCAGAAACTGCAGGTAGGAGGTTGATATGATAATCAAGGTAGCGAAAAATTCAGGATTTTGCTTTGGAGTTGAAAAAGCGGTAAATAAGGCTTTTGACGCTACACAAAGCAATAAAGAAAACATTTTCTCTCTAGGTCCAATCATTCACAATAAACAAGTTATCAGTAAATTATCCGAAACAGGGCTTGATGTTGTGGATACCATTGATGAAGTCCAAAGCGGAACAATAATTATCCGTTCTCATGGTGTAGGAGAAGATATATATGATCAATCAAAAGAGAAGGATTTAGAGATTATTGATACTACTTGCCCCTTTGTCAGAAGAATCCAAAATATTGTAAAAGACTATTATCAAAAAGGATATCAGGTTGCCGTAATTGGCGATCCGAAACATCCGGAAGTCATCGGTATTAATGGTTGGTGTAACAACCAAGCTTTAATTGTGCAAAGTGAATCCGATATTCCAGCAGACTTAGGACCTTTTGAAAAATTATGTGTTGTTGTACAGACTACAATGCCACTATCACGATTTCAGTCCTTAAGTGAACTGTTAAGTCAACATGCTGATCATGTTGAAAAATTCGATACTACCTGTTTTGCCACAAAAGAAAGACAAGAATCTGCAAAAGAATTGGCCCTCGAAGTAGATGCAATGGTAGTCATTGGTGGGTATAACAGTTCGAATACGCAAAAACTTGTAGATATCTGTAAAGAAATCCGGCCTAATAGTACTTTTCATATTGAAACTTCGTCTGCACTGAACCCTGAAGATTTTAAAGAATTTACATCTGTAGGTATTACTGCTGGAGCTTCAACGCCGGAATGGATTATTCAAGATGTCATCAAATATTTAAACAAATTAAATAATTAGGAGGGTTTTTACATTGAACAACTCAAACGAAAACAATGGAAATAATGAAAACATGGAAAACTTTATGGAAGAAATCGAAAAATCCATGAACAAGTTTTACCCGGGGGATATTGTTACGGGAACAGTTATGGATATTAACGAAAAGGAAGTCGTATTGAATCTTGGATACAAGTCCGATGGTATTATTCCAAAGGAAGAATTATCTTCAGACCCATCGGAAAATCCAGAGGATCTTATGGAAATCGGCGAGAATGTGGAAGTATATATTATTAAACTTGATGATGGTGAAGGAAATGTATTAGTATCTAAAAAAAGAGTAGATGCTGAAAAAGGTTGGGAAGTTCTTGAAGAGGCTTATGAAAAAGGAGAACCTGTTGAAGTTGAAGTGCAAAGTGTAGTAAAGGGTGGGCTTATCGGATACAGTCATGGTATTCGCTGCTTTATCCCTGCCAGTCACATTTCTAATCGATATACAAAGGATTTGTCACAATTTGTTGGTAACACTTATGATGCGGAAATGATTGACTTTGATAAAAGAAGAAATAAAGCAGTTCTATCTAGAAAAAATCTATTATTAGCTGAGAGAAACAAACAAAAGGAAGCTTTACTGGAAGAGTTGGAGGTCGGTAAGACCTTTACCGGTAAAGTTACTCAAATTAAAGATTTCGGAGTCTTTATTGATCTCGGTGGAATGGATGGACTGTTGCATATTTCTGAAATGTCTTGGGGAAAAATTGATCATCCCTCAGAATTATATTCTATTGGAGACGAGGTTGAGGTACAAGTCATCGCCGTTGATAAAGAAAAAGAACGAATTTCCTTGAGTAAAAAACATTTGACTGAGAATCCTTGGATCGACATTGAAAACAAGTATGCAAAAGGAGATGTTGTCACAGGAAAAGTCGTTAAATTGTTGGACTTTGGAGCTTTTGTAGAACTGGAGCCCGGGGTTGATGGTTTAGTTCACGTATCCGAAATCAGTAACCAACATGTCAAAAAACCATCGGACGTCCTCAACATCAACGATGAAATTACTGTTGAAGTTTTAAGTGTAGACAAAGAAAACAAACGAATCAGCTTAAGTATGAAGGCATTAATGGAGTCAGAAGAAGGAACCGATGAAAAAACAGCAGAAGAGAGTGATGAAGAGAAGTTAAAAGAGCATACTCCTGAAGAATACAGCGTAAATGATGAACAAGTTACCTTAGGAGATATCTTCAATAAGAAAAACGAAGAAAACGAAGAGTCGTAATGACTCTTTGTTTTTTACAAAATGAAAAACCAGAAGTGGAGAGAGAGCCTTGAGTAATTACGAAAATTTCAAATCAAAAATATACAAGCTATCGGGTATCAATTTATCCAGCTACAAAGAACGGCAAATGAAACGACGTATCGAATCTCTTATGAAAAGAAATAATTATGCCTCTTTTGAAGAATATTTTAAAGCTTTGCAAAGCTCCAAAGAACAATATGAAGAGTTTATCAATTACTTAACTATCAATGTTTCAGAGTTCTACCGGAATCCTGCTCAGTGGGAAGTGCTAGAAAAAGAAGTGTTTCCCACTCTACTTAAAGAAAGTAAAAACTTAAAAATCTGGAGTGCTGCTTGTTCTACCGGCGAGGAGCCTTATTCTTTAGTAATGTTATTAAGCAAATTTTTGCCTCTAAACCAAATCAATATTCTTGCGACGGATATTGATAAAATGGCCATTGAAAGAGCTAAAACCGGTCTTTATTCGAAAAAAAGTTTAAATAATCTACCACAAAAGTTTACAAAGGAATTTTTCACACTTAAGGACGACAATTATCTGATTTCGGATACTGTGAAATCGAGGGTATCATTTAAGGCAATGAATCTATTAGAGGACCCATATCCATCAGGATGTGATTTAATTATTTGCAGAAATGTCATGATTTATTTTACGGAAGAGACAAAAAGTGAAATGTATCAAAAATTTCATAATGCTTTAAAACCCCACGGGATTCTTTTCGTAGGTGGAACAGAACAAATTATTTTGCCTAATCGCTACAAACTGGCACCTGTGAAAACTTTTTTCTATAAAAAAATCCCGGTTTAAATTGCTATCTCCATATATTTTATTTCTATAAAGTTCTCATAATTTTATTAAAAAGGTGGTTGCTTATGGACGGTAAAGAATTTCTTGAGAAATTAACTCGAACTCCTGGTGTATCAGGCCATGAAAAAAAACTAACCGAAGTTATTTCAGAATACTTTGAACCCTATGCTGATGAAGTAAGAATCGATGCTTTAGGCAATATTATTGTACTAAAAAAGGGTCGAAACTCTAAAGGAAAATTGATGTTTGCAGCTCATTTGGATGAAATTGGTCTAATGGTAAAAAAAATTGATGACAATGGATACCTCCATATAACCAACATTGGAGGTTTTGACCAACGAGTTCTCCCTTGTCAGGAAGTAACTGTACATGGTAGAGAAGATCTGTTTGGTGTTATTGGCATGCTTCCACCCCACGTAACCGGTGGGAAACATGAAGATTCAATCAAACTGGAAGATCTTTTAGTAGATGTCGGTTATTCAAAAAAAGAATTAGATAAGCTGGTAGCTGTTGGTGATATTATTACGATTAATCGAATGATGCATAATTTGAAGAACGATCGAATTTCTGGGAAAGCTATGGACGATCGAGCTGGTATCGTATCTTTATATGAAGGCATTAAAAATCTGCATAGTCAGATTCATGATGTGGACGTATATTTTGTTTTAACAGTACAAGAAGAAGTCGGCACTAGGGGAGCCATTACATCCACCTATGGGATAGAGCCCGATGTAGGGTTGGCCGTAGATGTAGGTTTTGGTCATACTCCTGAACTTAATGAGCACGATACATTGAAATTATCTGAGGGGCCAGGAATCCTAGTCGGCGCTAACACCCATCCTAAAGTCTTTAGTAGCTTAAAAGAGGTTGCAAAAAAGCATCATATAGACTATCAAATTGAAGTAGCTCCTGGAGCAACCGGCACCGATGCATGGCCGATGCAGATTAGTGGTTCAGGTGTGGCAACCGGAGTTCTTTCTATCCCTTTGAGGTATATGCATACTTCAGTAGAAACGTTATCATGGCAGGATATCGAGAAAACGGGACAACTATTATCTCATTTCGTAATGCATTTCAATTCTAATGAAATGGAGGATTTCTTATGTTACTAAAAGATTTATGTGAATTAAAGGGAGTAGCAGGAAATGAAAAAGCCGTTCGGGACTTCATTAAAAAAGATCTCGAAGACTTTGGAAAAACAACGGCCATTGATCGAATGGGAAATCTAGTTGTAAGTAATGGTGTAAAGTCAGAGAAACATATTGCAGTAACTGCTCATATGGATGAAGTGGGCTTAATGGTTAAAGGAATCGATGAAAACGGACTGATCCGATTTACCAACGTAGGAGGTCTAGACCCCAGAATTTTGGTATCCAAAGTAGTGGAAATCGGAGACGACAATATCTCAGGTGTGATCGGTGCAAAACCGATACATATGCAAAAATCTTCAGAACGGAAAAAAGCTTTTACCATCGATCAATTGTACATTGATATTGGAACAAGCTCTAAAAAAGAGACAGAAAAGAGTGTTTCCCTTGGAGATTATATTAATTTTATCAGCCCTTATGAAGTTTTCGGTAATCATAAAGTAAAAGCTAAGGCGCTGGATAACCGAGTGGGCTGTTTTATGGTAATGGAGCTTGTTAAAATGGATCTTCCTATACAGATTACAGGGATTTTCACTGTACAAGAAGAATTAGGGCTTAGAGGATCCCAGGTTGCTGCAAACAATTTAGATGCAGACTTAGTTCTGGTTTTAGAAGGTACTACCTGTGCAGATTTAACCGAAGTGGAAAAACATTTGCAAACCACCGAGCTCGGTAAGGGGCCTGCTATTTCACTAATGGATCGAACATCAATTTACAAACGTAAACTCGTTAATAAACTCACTGCTGTGGCTGATCAGCACAATATTCCATGGCAATATCGGCGGAACTCTTTTGGTGGAAATGATGCCGGAAGATTTCAACATAGTAAAGAGGGAACCCCATGTCTATCTGTGGCCACCCCTTGTCGATATATTCATTCTCCTGTCTCGGTAATGGATGAACGGGATTTTGAGGGAATGAAGAAACTCTTGACTTTATTTATTAAAGAT
>JBEPWR010000042.1:0-9391 GCA_041642335.1 Eubacteriales bacterium | reverse complement strand
CGGCCAAAGTGCTTACAGGTATCTTCCGTCTCTAGTGGAGATCGCTCCATCACTTCTAAGATTTTCCCCTGTTTTTTATTACGTCGGTTTTTCGTTATCCGTAATCGGACTTTTTGCCCGGGTAGAACATTTTTTACCTCTATTATCTCTCCTTCGATCGTAACTTTGCTTTTACCACCGTACTTTATCTCTTCCACTATCCCTTCATACACCGAACCTTTTTTCACTCGAATTCCTCCTTCTTTATATACAAATATCAATCTTTTTATTAGTTTCAACATCAATGTCTCTGTGAATTTTTATCAAACTTGGGTAATTCACTTTTATATTTTATCATAAAAAAAGAGACCCTAAGGCCTCTTCATAAAAAAATTATTTTTTAGCTCTCAGCACATAGCCCGGAGCGGAAAATTCTTCGGTTCCGGAAAATTCTTCAACCAGCTCCTCGGTTAATTCCGTCAGGCCGTCATTTACTTTTTTATTCTCCAAATCATCGGATCCTTTAATTAAGGTTTGTTTTCGCTTATCTAGAAATCTCGTGGCTTTTTCTGCATTGATTTTTTCTGTAAATTCATCCCAGACGATATCTTTGAATCCTGTAGTGTTTAGCGATACTTGTAAGTCATTAGGGTGAATCTCGTTAAAGTAGGACATTCCACGAAGTACGCTGATGCTTTTAATAATTCGAAGTCTTTTTGACCAATAGGGATACGTTGTGGCATCTACAGACCAAATAGGCATTTCTTCTGTGATTAAAAGATCGCCGTTCGGCTTTAATACCCGGTAAAACTCCTTCAAAGCGCTAAGTGCGCGCATGGGAAACTGGTCCACAGAAGATAGTGTGTAATTACAAATAATTACATCGATTGACTCATCTTCAATAAAATCAAGGTTGCTCAGATCCCCTCTTCGTAAAGATAGGTTTTGAAAATCCTTTTTTAACCGCTCTTCGATTTCCTCAAAGTGCGTATCATCAATATCAATGGAAATCAACTCTGTGGACCAGCCATTTTCCCGAACTTTTTTCGCAATAAGGTCCGTTGTATTTCCCCAGCTGGTACCCCCTTCTAAAACCTTCTTTCCGTCTAAGTTAATACCATCCCATAAGAATTTTTCTGCACTTTTAATCTTATACATGCTATCATCCTCCACTTTCTTTAAGGTTTGATTATTCCACTTTACGGTTTGATATTGGTATTCTACCCATTTATAAGGGATTCAAGCAGTAAAATTAATATCGTTCATTAACATAGCTCTCAATAATCGAATGTTTTTTTCCACAGGTGAATACCCCTTCTTCTTCAAGCCGTCTTGCCAGCCATTCACTGTTGGAATGAAAAACCACCTTTGCATCTTCTAAAAAAACAATTTCAAATAGTTTATTTTTCAAATGCATCGATTTTACTTTAATGTAATACGCTTCGACATCTTCAAAGTTTCGGAGTTCTAAAGCTCGTAGCGTCGTTTGATTTTTTTTATGATAGTAATAATTTACTTTTTCCAAGTGTTTTTTCATTTGCTGAAAATGCTTCCCAAACTTTTGAATTTCTTTTGCCTTTAATTTAGAATACTTTGCCATCATGTTGTAATATTGGTAGTTAAAAACGGCCTTATTAAAATTATCGACAATCTTAAAAGGTTTAATATCCTGTTCCCGAATATAATAATAAGTTTCTTCAATATACTCTTTTTTACTGATATCGCCGTTTTTTAGCATGATAATTAAACTTTCCCGTTTCTCTCTGAACTTATCAAAAATATTTTCTCCATGAATATATTTCAATTTAAACACCCTTTACTTGTTTTCCATTACCGAAATCAAAGACCCCATTCGGAGTCTTTACTTTTTCTTTAAGCGGATTTTTTTGCTGACCATGGCATACGAAAGCAATGGTATAATTACTAGTACAATATAATCATGCATGGGATAATTAATTGAATACAGTGTTAAAAGCGCTACAATGCCTCCGGCTAAGGTAATGGGAATACCGGTAAAAACTCCCGCAAAACTTGTAACATTAAACTTCGCCAATCGATAAGCCCCGGCAACAGCAAATAATACGATCAATACCACACCTATGATGCCAAACGATTCAAGACTGTAACTCCATATTAAAACTGCGGGAGCAACTCCAAAAGAGATTAAGTCACTTAATGAATCCAGTTGCTTGCCAATTTCACTTTCTACGTCCAGTCTTCTTGCCAGCTGACCATCAAAGCGGTCCATAAAGGCGGCTAGAATAATTAAAATAGATGATAAGGTATAATCCCCAGAAAAGATACTTAAAATTGCTAAAATCCCAAGGGTAAGGTTCCCAAAAGTTAACACATTTGGTAAATGCGTTTTCATAGATCTTTCACCTCAAATCTCTCCTGTTCCTTTTCCTGCTCTCTCACTATTTTACTCTATTTAACCAGAAATTCCTAGTGAAATGAAAAAATTAATTAATGCCCTCCTTCAATCCTCATCTCCAACCTTCTTTTTTAACGAATATCTGTTATAATAATAATGAAGAAAAGAAATTTATCAAGGAGGTTTTTTTATGCCATTAGTAACAAGTAAAGAGCTTTTTAAACAAGCTTATGAAAAAGGTTATGCCATTGGTGCCTTTAATGTCAATAACATGGAAATTATTCAAGGAATTGTATCTGCAGCAAAAGAAGAGCAGTCTCCAATTATTCTTCAAGTTTCTGCAGGAGCAAGAAAGTATGCGAATCCTGTTTATCTGAAAAAACTCGTTGAAGCAGCAGTTCAAGACAGTGACCTTCCGATTGTACTTCATCTGGACCATGGTGAAGACTTCGAAATTTGCAAACAATGTGTAGACGACGGCTTTACTTCTGTAATGATTGACGCTTCCCACTTACCATTTGAAGAAAACATCGCGCTAACGAAAAAAGTGGTAGATTATGCCCACCCTCGAGGTGTTGTGGTAGAGGCAGAACTTGGAAAACTCGCAGGCGTCGAAGACAATGTTTCCGTCGATGCAAAAGACGCTACTTATACTAATCCTGAAGAAGCAAAAGAATTTGTTGAAAGAACCGGTGTTGACTCCCTTGCTATTGCTATTGGAACCAGTCATGGAGCCTACAAGTTCAAAGGAAAGCCGGAGTTGGATTTTGAACGACTTAAAAAAATCTCCGAACTCTTACCCGGTTTTCCTTTAGTACTACATGGTGCAAGTACGGTTTTACAAGAGTTTGTTGAAGGTTGCAATGCGTTTGGCGGCGATATCCCCGGTGCGCAAGGGGTTCCTGAAGAAATGATTAAAAAAGCGGCCAAATACGGGGTTTGTAAAGTGAATATCGACACTGATTTACGTCTGGCGATGACTGCGGCAATTCGAAAACATCTACATGAAAATCCCGGCAATTTCGACCCGCGAAAATATCTTGGCGAAGGCAGAACCGCCATCCAAAAAATGGTGAAACACAAAATCAGCAATGTATTAGCTAGCAGCAATCAAATCTAGAACTGAACAGTTAAGGGATTAAACAATCAATCCATATCAAGACTAAACAACAAAACCATAAGAACTCCGGCTATTCGGAGTCTTATGGTTTTATTAATATGGGATCAAAATTTATGTAGTCACTGGAGGCCAGTACATATCGAATGCCTTTATGCTCTCCTCTATAGGATGCCTGGAAGGATTCTTCCCCATGAAGATGACCATATACCACGGTGTCTACAGAATACCTTTCCAAGAGCTCTGTAAACAACGAATCTTCTTTCTGGTCATTTGTAGGCGGATAATGAAGCATCACGAGGATCTTCTGGCTTGGATTTTCCCTCCTGGCCTCAGCTTCCATCAAAGAACGTTGCAAGCGTCCGATCTCCCGAAGATAAATCTTCTGATCCTTGTCCGTAAAAGAACGGTCATTGGGACAAATCCAGCCTCTCGTTCCTGTAATAATAAAATCCCGGTATACAAAACAGTTGTTTTGAATAAAGAAGAGACTATTATACTTACGACTCATTTTACTAATAGAACTCCACCAAAAGTCGTGATTCCCCCGAATGATAAACTTTCGCCCGGGAAGCGATTCCAACCAGGACAAATCAACATCTGCTTCCTGAAATTTCATCGCCCAGGAAATATCTCCCGGCAAGAGCACTGCATCTTCATCCTGGATCTTTTTAACCCAGTTTTCTTCAATTTGCTTTTTATGCTCAATCCACTGGTCCCCAAAGATATCCATAGGTTTAATACCGTTACCACTTAAATGCAGATCGCCGATTGCGTATATACTCATAATAACTCCTTTTCAAAATGAATTAATAACTATTTGCTATAACCAATTGCCTTTCTTATTACCACCAATTGTTCGGTATTAATCATAAGCTTGATATCGGGCCATAAATTCTTCAATCTCTTTTGATAATTCCTTAAGACCCGCCATTTCCACCTGATCCCACAATTTGTTAAATCGTTCCTGAAATTTATCGGCTTCTCTATATAACCCAGCGGATTCTAAGCGATCAATATTATGCAGTATATTTGATACGGTGCTTGAGCGTATCTCAAACATCTTTTGTGCCTGCCGAATCTCATGACGTATTTGGGACATTTCCTGATCCAAGTGAAAAGCTGCATCCGCGGCTTTTTTCAATCGAAGTTGAATCGGGTCCGGAATCTGTCTCTTATATTTATATTTCAAAGAATGTTCGATGGTTGCCCAAAAATTCATGGCTAACGTTCGAATCTGGATCTCTGCTAGGATGTTTTTATGACCAAAGGCAGTCTGAATTGGATACTCTATAATTACATGATAACTTCGGTAACCGCTGTCCTTATAATTTGTGATATAGTCCTTCACCCCGACCACTTTTAAGTCATTACCATCACGTTCACTTATATAGTCCACCACCGTGTAAATGTCTTCTACAAACTGACACATAATCCGGATACCTGCAATATCTTCTATTTCTTTATCAATATCTTCCATATTGACTTCCAATCTTTTGGCCTTTTCTAGGATACTGGAAATCTTTTTCACTCTACCCGTGACAAATTCGATCGGAGAGTATTCTCCCATTTTTGTAAGTTCATTACGAATACTTTTAAATTTAACTTTCAGTTCTTCAACTGCATTCTCATAGGGAATTAAAAATTTCTCCCAATCCACTGTGTGCATGTCTCCACCCCATTACTCTTGATCAATAATCCACACTACAACTTCATCATTATATCATTATTCTGTGAAACTTTAAACTGAAAATCCCATAAAGAAGGCCGGAATAGGATATCCAGCCTTCTTTTTGACCATTTAATTGTTTATAGTTATTCTCATTTACTGCTTGGCAATATAGTTTGCAAGATCCAAAAGTCTGCTGGAATATCCCCATTCGTTATCATACCAGGAGATCACTTTATATAAGTCTTTTCCCACTTTCATGGTGGATAGGCCGTCGACAGTAGAGGATAAGTCATTTTTAATATAATCAGTGGAGACAAGCGGTTTCATGGAAACCCCTAGAATTCCTTTCATTCTACCTTCAGAGGCTTTTACAAAAGCTTCATTGATTTTTTCCACACTGACGTCTTCCTTTAGTCGAACCGTAAGGTCAATAACTGAGCCTACAGGAACGGGCACTCTCATGGCCATTCCATCGAGCTTTCCTTCCAAGGAAGGGATCGCTTTGGTTACAGCCTTTGCAGCACCGGTGGTAGTTGGGATGATAGATTCATTTGCTGCCCTTGCTCTTCTAAGATCTTTATGGGGGTTATCCAAAAGATTCTGATCGTTCGTAAAGGCATGTACGGTCGTCATCAAGCCTTCTTCGATACCGAACTCATCTTCTAATACCTTAGCCACTGGAGCAAGGCAGTTAGTTGTACAAGATGCATTAGATACAATCTGATGCCGTTCTTTATCATAATCCTCTTCATTTACTCCCATAACAAAGGTTGGAACATCCCCTGCTTTAGCCGGTGCGGAAAGAATGACAGTTTTTGCGCCGGCTTTTATATGCTTTTGAGCCAGTTCTTCGGTTAAAAATACTCCCGTAGACTCGATTACAATTTCTACGCCTAATTCCTTCCATGGGATCTCTGAAGGCTCACGGTGAGCCGTGAATTTAATTTCTTTATCGCCGATAATTAATGTATCTTCCGTTGCTTTAACTTCCTCAGGAAATTTTCCATAGATAGAGTCATACTCAAAAATATGATTGTGTTTTTCCGGACCACTGGCGCTATTGATTGCTACAACCTCGACATCTAAGTCCTTTTCTAATGATACCTTTAAAACCGCTTTTCCTATTCTTCCAAATCCATTGATACCAACTTTTGTTTTCATAAATACTCCTCCTTTAAATAGGTTATTAAAGAATCCTTTGTTATTATAATATACTTTATGACTTTATGCCATACTAATTAAACACTTTCACGAAGTTTTACCTTGAAATGATCTTGTAATTTTTCTTTTATCATTCTAATTTTTTTAATTCTTTAGCAAGCTTTAAAAGAGATCGTCCCTTTTTTAAAAGATTTTGATCTCCATGCAGAACTTTCAGTAGCTTTTTCAGGCCGTTGTACTTTGCCTCAGAATAGGGAAACCAGTTGATTTCATGAGCATCTTTTCCATCATTTATCATAATTGATTTCTCTAAGGAAAAGCTGTATAGACCTTCTGGTCCATGGTATTTCCCCATACCGCTTTGTTTGGTTCCTCCAAAGGGAAGATCCGGATTCCCCACATTTCTTAATGCATCGTTGATCATAACATTGCCGGTAAGCAGCTCTTTTGCTACTTTTTCTCCAAGCTTTGTATCTTTTGTCCATACACTCGCGTTCAGACCATACTTAGAGTCATTCGCAAGTCTGATCCCTTCCTCTGTGGTTTTAAAGGTCATCACCGGTAATACCGGCCCAAAGGTTTCCTCAGTCATGATCTCCATTTCATGATTTACCTCTGTTAGAATTACCGGATAGAAGAAATTTTCTTCCACTCTCAGAGGAGTTTCAAGTTTTGCTCCTTTTTGTACAGCATTTTCAATTTGATTTTGAACATGGGTTATTTGTTCCGGACTGGTCATAGCACCAATATCATTTTCCTTACCTGACCCGATATTCAGTTGATTTACTCGATACAAGAGTTTCTGTAAAAACTTTTCTGCGATGTTCTCATCCAGATATAACCGTTCCACAGAAATGCATACCTGTCCGGAATTTGAAAAAGCTCCGTACAGTGCCCCTTCTACCGCACGGTCAATATTAGCATCTTCCAGAACAATCATCGGATCTTTTCCGCCAAGTTCTAATTCAACAGGAATGAGATGCTTTGATGCCTGTTCCATAATTTTTTTTCCTGTGGAAACACTTCCTGTGAAAAAGATTTTATCAGGCTTTGCATTTATTAATGCAGCTACCGCTTCTCGTCCCCCCTGTACAACCTGCACCACACCTTGAGGAAGTTCGGCTTCAATAATGATCCGTTGAATAAGTGCTCCGATCGTCGGTGTGGTATTGGACGGTTTGATTACCACGGTATTACCCGCAGCCAGTGCAGTGATTATTGGAATCATAGAAAGTTGAAGTGGGTAGTTCCATGGTGATATGATCCCGATCACGCCCAAGGGCTGGTATGAAACATAGGATTTACCCCCTTGAAAGGTTAGAGGGGTATCTCTTTTATGGGGTTTCAGAAATTTTTCCGTATTTTTTTCATAATAACGAATAAACTCTACGGTTGGTAAAATATCACTCATTAAAGATTCGGTTAATACTTTCCCTGTATCATCCGCTATAATTTTTGCATATTCGTCTAGATGCTCCATAATATTATTTCGTATCTTCTCCAGATAAGCGACTCTTTGTTTTATGGATATTTCTTTCCAGTTTTCAAAACTTCTTCGTCCATCCTCTACAGCCTTTTCCACATCCAACGGGCTTGTTCGCTGATACTCTTCTATCAGTTTACCGGTTACGGGATTTACTGCCCTTAACAGATCCATAACTTGCCTCCTTCGATTTACCCTTTAATATATCTTTACCACCAAATCCGAAGATGTAACATAAATATGAAAAATAACTTGGAAATATAAAAATAGGGGTCTCCCCCTATTTTTTTATTGTAAGACCGGTTAGTCTTTTATTCTCATTTAATCTCCTGAACTTTAAAAGGATTTAAGAATTCAGGAATCGATTCTTTGGTTCCGTTAATGGCTACGACAAAACTGACATTATACTTTAACTCCAAATCCATCATTTTATCAAACAATTTTTGTAATTGATCAGTATTCTTTCCTGTAATTCGATATAAATTATCAATAAAAATTCGTTCAATGTCATAGTTGGACGCAACAACACCGCTAATAAAACCAACCAGTTGTTCTTCCGTTTGTATCTGATAGTCTCTTACGCCGATAAAACGAATTCGATAGTCCACTTGAAACATATTGCTATTGTCAAAATCGATGAAAATATTGTGGCCTTTACTGGTTTCTAATGCCTTATTCGCCATGGCCACCATTTTTTTGGTTTTACCACTGCCTTGCTCACCTAAGATAATTTCATTCATATGAATACCTCCTTAGTATAGTCTATAGTTTGCTTATTTTTATATATACCCTATTACTATATAGTATTCGATATTTTCTGAATTTTTCCTGCTAAATTAATAAATAAATTTAAAATTATTTTTCCTTTGCTCGATCCCGCTCATAGGCCTTCCCTCCCAAGTAGTTAAAAAGGTCTCCTTGAACCACACCGCGTTCTTCCATTGTCTGTTCGATCTCATCCCGAATTTTCCACCAACTCTGATTCCAGTTCACAAACAGGGAGTTTTCCCTCGGAGCTCTTCCTAAGAGCCGTTGCACAACGATTTCAGGATCCAGATAACGAAGAAACATTATCACTTTTTCCCGGTATTCTTCTGCAGTGCATAATTCAAATTCTCCGCGTTTGTACTGTTCTCCCATTTTGGTATGATCCATAATATATAAGGCATGAAGTTTTACCTGTTCAACTTTTAGTGCAGAAAGAATGCGGGCATTTTCCTCAACATCCCGGTCATCATCCCAGGGAAGGTTTAATATCAGATGGACACAAACCTCAAAACCATATCTTTTGATTCGAAGAATTCCATCAATAAATTCTGCTAATCCATGACCCCGCTGAATTTTATCTAAGGTCTTGTAGTTTACCGTTTGCAGGCCCAATTCCAGAGTGATTTCCACTTGGTGATCTTTTTTTACCTGTGCTAAAAATTCCAATTGTTCATCGGTTATGCAATCAGGTCTAGTCGAGATATCAATCTCTACTACATCGGTCACTATAGCACTTAAAATGTATGCTTTAAAAGTTTCCATGGGTAGATAAGTATTGGTATAGTTTTGAAAGTAAGCAATGTATTTCTTCGCTTTGTAGCGTTTCTGAATGATAAT